>JALNZK010000067.1:0-1217 GCA_023229365.1 Pseudomonadota bacterium
TCACCCCCTCGGTCCCCCTCTCCAGTAAATGGCGAGGGGGAAGCATCCTGATCAGTCAAATCGGCTGCTCACCGCTTGCCGGAGGGGGGGAGGCTCGCGGGCCGCACCTCTCACTCGACGACGACCGGCGTGAAGCAGTCGATCGAGGTCTGGAGCTTGAAGACGCTCACGGGGTAGCAGCGCTCCGCGTGGAACATGTCGATGTTGTAGGTCTCGCCGGGCGTGAGGCCGAGCGTATCGAGGTCGACCGAGCCGGACTCCTCGGTGTGGAGCCCGCCGACGTCGACCGCGAGCGTCCCGTCGATGAAGATCCACACGTCGTCGTCTCCGGAGAACGTGAACACCTGCCCCTCCTCGTAGACGAACTCCGAGTGGATCTCCGAGGTGAAGGAGCCCTCGCCGGGCACGACGACGTAGTCCGTGCTCTCGTCCCCGTCGACGCCGTGGAACCACTGGGCGAACGTCTCCGCCGACGTGATCATCGGGTTGGAGCCGCCGGTGACGGCGGGGATGTCCGGGTTGTACTGGGGCTTGCGGTCGGCGTCGAGGGTGTCGAGCACCAGGCCGTAGGTGATCCCCGCGCCGGACATGTGACAGCCGAAGTCGGGGTGCTCGTCCGCGAAGTCGTGATACGTGACCTCGACCACGCTCTCACATTCGTCGTCGGTGTCCGTGCCGCCGTCCGAGTCCGAGTCGGAGTCCGAGTCGGAGTCCGTGTCGATGTCGGAATCGGAGTCCGAATCGGAATCGGAGTCGCCGTCGGCGTCGGTGTCCGTCCCCGCGCCGCCGGGCGCACCGCCTCCGTCGCACCCGGCGAGCGTCGCCGCCGCCAGCGCCAGCGCCATCCCGCTCCACTTCATGGTCATGTCGGCACCCCCGTTTTGCTGATCATGGACTCTATCACGGCGGGATCAGGGCCGCGTGCGCTTTCAAGGGAATCCGGCGCCCCTCCCGCTCGAACACCCCTCGTCCCGCCACGCAACACCCGACAGGCCCGACAGGCCCGCGTTGTTCGCGGCGCGCACTCGGGATATAACCGGGGTATGGGGCGGCCGCGCGGGAGGGAGCGATGACGGAGAGACGGGAGAACTGGTCCGAGTTCACGGCGAACGATCTGCCGTCCGACGTCGAGGCGATCAAGAAGTCGTTCGCCGAGCACCTCGAGTACAGCCAGGCGGTGGACGAGTACTCCGTGAGGAAGCACGACCTCTACGAGG
>JALNZK010000067.1:1227-29807 GCA_023229365.1 Pseudomonadota bacterium
CGCGCGGTCGGTGCGGGATCGGATGCTCGACAGGTGGAACCGGACGCAGCAGGGCTACTACCGGCCCGACGTCAAGCGCGTGTACTACCTCTCGCTCGAGTTCCTCATCGGCCGGCTCCTGCGCAACGCGCTTTTGAACCTCGGGATGCTCGAGGAGGCGCGCGGCGCGCTCGCGGACTTCGGCATCGACATCGAGGATGTGTTCAACGAGGAGTGGGACGCCGGGCTCGGAAACGGCGGGCTCGGCCGGCTCGCCGCGTGCTTCCTCGACTCGATGGCGACGCTCGGCCTGCCGGCGATGGGGTACGGCATCCGCTACGAGTACGGGATCTTCCGCCAGCACATCGTGGGCGGCAAGCAGCTCGAGGCGCCCGACAACTGGCTGCGGTACAGGAGCCCGTGGGACATCCCGCGGCCGGACTACCTCTTCCCGGTGCGGTTCAACGGCCGCGTCGTCTCGCGGACGGACGAGAGCGGGCGGACGGCGTTCAACTGGGTCGACACGAGCACCGTGATGGCGATGGCGCACGACTTCCTCGTCCCGGGCTACAAGAACGACGTCGTCAACACCCTGCGCCTCTGGTCGGCCAAGGCGTCGCGCGAGTTCGACTTCGCGAACTTCAACCGCGGCGACTACATCCAGGCGGTGCAGGACAAGAACGCGTCCGAGAACATCTCCCGCGTGCTCTACCCGAACGACAAGGTGCTGCAGGGCCGCGAGCTGCGCCTGAAGCAGGAGTACTTCTTCGTCTCGGCGACGCTCCAGGACGCGATCCGGCGCCACGTCAAGCTGCACGGCACGCTCTCCAACTTCCACGAGAAGGCGGTCTTCCAGCTCAACGACACGCACCCGGCGCTCGCGGTGCCCGAGCTCATGCGGCTCCTCCTCGACGAGCACGGCTTCGGCTGGGACGAGGCTTGGGGGATCGCGCGCCGCTCGTTCGCCTACACGAACCACACGATCCTCCCGGAGGCGCTCGAGCAGTGGCCGGTCGGGCTCCTCGAGTACACGCTGCCCCGGCACATGCAGATCGTCTACGAGATCAACCAGCGGTTCCTCGACGAGGTGCGGCAAAGGTTCCCGGGCGACGACGCCCGCGTCCAGCGGATGTCGCTCATCGGCGAGGGGCCGGAGCGGTCCGTGCGCATGGCGAACGTCGCGATCGTCGGGAGCTTCTCGGTGAACGGCGTCTCCGCGCTGCACAGCGACATCGTGCGCGACCGGCTGTTCCGCGACTTCTCGGAGATGTTCCCCGAGCGGTTCAACAACAAGACCAACGGGGTCACGCCGCGGCGCTGGATCGCCGCCTGCAACCCGGGCATGAGCGCGCTCGTCACCTCCCGCATCGGCGACGGCTGGGTTCGCGAGCTGCGGCAGATGGAGAAGCTCGCCCCGCTCGCCGAGGATCCGGGCTTCCGCGAGAAGTGGCGGGCCGCGAAGCGCGCGAACAAGGAGCGGCTCGCCGCGCACCTCGAGCGCGAGCTCGGCGTCTCGGTGAGCCCGGACTCGCTGTTCGACGTCCAGGTGAAGCGCATCCACGAGTACAAGCGGCAGCTCCTCAACATCCTGCACGCGCTCCGGCTCTACCTCGACTTCAAGCAGGGCCGGGGCCTCGTCCGCCCGCCGCGGACGATCCTGATAGGCGGAAAGGCGGCGCCCGGCTACGACATGGCGAAGCGGATCATCCACCTCGCCAACGCGGCCGGGAACCTCATCAACCGCGATCCCGACACGTCGGAGCGGCTGAAGCTGATCTTCGTCCCGAACTACACCGTCTCGCTCGCCGAGCTGATCATCCCGGCCGCGGACCTCTCGGAGCAGATCTCGACCGCCGGCACCGAGGCGTCGGGCACGGGCAACATGAAGTTCGCCATGAACGGCGCGCTCACGATCGGCACGCGCGACGGCGCCAACATCGAGATCGGCGAGGCGGTCGGCGAGGACAACATCTACTTCTTCGGCCTGTCGAAGCCCGAGGTCGACACGCTCTGGCGCTCCGGCTACAACCCGCGCGCGGTCGTCGACGCGTACCCCGACGTCCGCGAGGTGCTCGACCTCCTCGTCACGGGCGAGATCGCGCGCGGCGAGCCGAACGCCTTCTGGCCGATCGTCGAGTCGCTGCTCGACCACGGCGATCCGTACCTCGTGCTCGCGGACTTCGCGGCGTACAGGTTCTGCCAGGCGCGCGTGGACGCCGACTTCGGCAGGGCGGACAAGTGGACGCGCATGTCTATCCTGAACTCGGCGCGCACCTACCGCTTCTCGAGCGACGAGACGATCGCGGCCTACGCAAGGGAGATCTGGAAGTCGAAGGCTCCGTGACGGCGAGCGGTGATGATGCTAAGTTGGATTTGCCGCCGTCCGGGCGGGGAGGTGTTCATGGAGAGCATCCGTCTGACCGCCGAGCTCATTCCCGAAGAGGACGGGGGTTTCACCGTGTACTGCCCGGAACTCGACATCTACACGCAAGGGGAGACCGAGCAGGAGTGCCTCGCGAACCTCAAGGAAGCCGCCGAGCTGCACATCGAGGAGATCGGCGCGGCACGCGCCGTCCGCAAGGTGATCCGCAGGGAGATCGAGATCCGCACGAGTGCCTAAGGTTCCTCCGGTCACGGGATCCGAGCTCATCCAGGCGTTGAAGCGGGTCGGCTTCGAGGTGACCCGGCAGCGCGGCAGCCACGTCCAGATCCGGCGCAACGAGACGGATGGCACGGTGACGACCTTCCCCGTCCCGGTTCACGCCGGCAGAACGCTGAAGCGCGGCACCCTTCACGGTATCCTGCGAAAGGCGGGGATCGATCCCGAAACCCTCGTGGATCTGCTTTGAGGCCCACGTCCGGATCGAGCGACGAGATGATCGCGGCCTAGCCAGGGAAAGTGGCCGCCCGCGGGCTTCTACGAGATGTGATATAGTTCGCGATGGGCAGAGCAGTCGCAGAACACCTCTCGTTGGAGGTCGCCGATGCCGAAACGATCGCCGCGCGGTCGCGGAAGGGGGACTAGATGCACAAGAAAGAGCTTCTGATTCCGGTGGCCGTCATCGCGTTCCTCGCGTTCCTCGGGCTGATCTCGATCGCGATCCTCGTCTTCGGGGATCGGTGGAGGCTGCGCGCGAAGCGCCTCGGCGCGATCTCCGCCCTCGCCGCGGCCGCCGGCCTGTCCTGGGGGTGCACCTCCGCGGAGGAGGACGAGACACCGGGCGGCGACGCGGGGCTCGACGCCGCGACGGACACCGACGCCGACACGGACGTCGATTCCGATTCCGATTCCGATTCGGACACGGATGTCGATTCCGATAGCGACGCGGGCACGGATCCCGACGCCGGGTGCAGCGGCGTCACCTGCTACGAATCCGTGCCGGTCGTCCGGCATGACATTTCCATCCAGGGAGTGCCCCGCCGGGGCGTCGTCGACGTGCCGTCCGGCGCGGGCCGCGTCCTCGAGCTCCTGTCGCGGGCGAGCTACGCTCGCGACGTCTCGTTCCGCGTCGAGGCGGCGTCCGGGGACGAGCTCGCGGCCGGGGACGCCGTGCACGCCGGGGACGTGGCGTCGTCGGCTCGCTTCCTCGTCGCGGTGCCGCCGGGCCTCTCCGCGGGCCGGCACGTGCTGCGCCTGTACGGTACGAGCCTCGCGAACGTCCGCACCTACGCCACCTTCCCCTCGGTGAGCGTTCCTTTGGAGGTCGGCGATGCAGCCGCAGACGCCGACATCGGCTGAGCGCCGCCGCATCCCGGCGGTCCTGTTCGAGGTGTGCGAGCGCTGCAACCTCGACTGCGCGTACTGCTACTCCGTGCACAAGCGCCCAGGCGGTGCCCCTGCGGCCCGCGGATCCTACGGGGCCGCACGGGCGGTCCTCGAGCGCCTGTTCGAAATCGCCGACGTGGGCCGGGTCACGTTCTCCGGCGGCGAGCCGTTCCTCGCCGACGGGTTCGAGGATCACGTCCGCTTCTGCCGGGAGCGGGGCAAGGGCGTGCTCGTGACGAGCAACGGCAACGGCGGCGGCGAGGAGGAGTACGCGCGGCTCGTCGCGCTCGGCGTGGAGACGTTCGTCTTCCCGTTCCACTCCGTCGATCCCGCGGCGCACGACTCGCTGACCGGAGTCCCGGGGAGCCACGCGAAGGCCGCGGCGTCCCTGTCTGCCGTTCGCGCGCTGGGGGGGATCGCCGTGCCCATCGTCGTGCTGACGCGCCTGAATGCGGACAGTCTCGAGCGCACACTCCTCGAACTGAAGGCGCGCGGATTCCGCCGCATCATCGTCAACCGGGTCAACGCGGGCGGCCGCGCCATCTCGGAGGCCGGGCGGCTCGCGCTCGGGGTCGGGGAGCTGCGGGCGGCGTTCGCGGTCGCCGAGGACGTCGCCGAGAAGTGCGGCCTGTGGATCACCTCAAACATCTGCACGCCGCACTGCGTCCTCGATCCGCGGGACTACCCCCGCATCGGCTTCGGGGCGTGCGACGTCGATCTCGAGAACCGGCCGATCACCGTCGACACGGGGCGACGTGAGGTTCTGCAACCACTCTCCTATCGTGATGGGCAACATCTTCAAGGACGAGCTCGGCGCGATCTTCTCGTCAGAGTACGCCCGCCGCTGGCGGGAGACGGTGCCGGAGGAGTGCGCGGGGTGCGGCCGCTTCCGGGAGTGCGTCGGCGGTTGCCGCGCCGCGTCCGAGCAGCTCGGCTTCGACATGAGCCGGGTCGACCCGATCGCCTGGGGGCTCACGGGGGCCGCGGCCGGGGATGCCCCGTCGCTTTCGTAGATTTTCAGGAGGGAGTGTTTGGAAGGCTCCGGTTTGGCTTACTCCCCTACCTCGTACGCGCCGGTGTCGCAGGCGCCCGTGCGGGCGACGCCGCGCTGGTCGGCTTCCGGCGGCGGGCAGTCGACGCCGTGATCCACGGCCGGGCTCGCGGGATCGAGCGCCATCGTCTGCGTGGGGCCGCCGTTGTCCGCGAGCGCCTGGACGAGCGGATCCGCGAACAGCACGCCGGCGGCGCACGGCATATCGTCGCCGCCGCCCGGCTTGACCTGCGGCCACTGCACGTTGCCGCCGCGATCGACGAGCGGCTCGGTGCACGCGAGCGCGCTGTACTCGTTCGGCGTCGTGTTGGCCGCGAAGAGCGTGTTCTTGAGCCCGATCGAGGCGTCGTTGTTGTTGAAGATCGCCGGCGCGTAGTCCGCGTCGTTCCCGTAGAACGTGCTGCTCCGGATCTCCATCGGGCTCGTGCCGCAGAAGATCGCGGCGCCGACCTCGGGGACGACGTTGCCCGCGAAGGTGCAGTTGACGACGAGCGCGGACGATCCCGAGCCGACGAACAGGCCCGCCGCGTGCTGATCCGAGCGGTTCGCCGAGAAGAGCGAGTCGCTCAGGGTGAGCGGCCCGGTCTCGTGGTAGAAGCCGCCGGCGCCGCCGGACGGGCTCCCGTCGAAGTTGTTGCCGACGAACGCGCAGCGATCGACGTGCGAGGTCGAGCCCTCGTAGAAGTACGAGAACACCGCGCTCCCGTGCTGGGTCGCCCGGTTGTCCGTGAACGCCGTCCCGCACAGGAAGAAGTCGCCCGGGTCGTCGTAGCTCATGCCGTCGATGTACAGGGCGCCGCCGTTGCCGAACTGCCCGTCGCCCGAGCCGAGCGCGGCGTTCCCCTCGAACGCGCAGTCGACGACGGTCAGGGTCGAGCCGCGGTTCAGGATCGCGCCGCCGTTCGACGCGCTGTTGCCCACGAACTCGCAGCCCGAGAACACCGCCTCCGAGAGCCCGCCCGCGAACACGGCCCCGCCGCCGAGCTCCCCGACCATGCTCGTGCAACGGTTGTTCTCGAAGCGCACGTCGATCGCGCGCAGCACGCCGTACCACGGGTGGAGGACGCCGGCGCCCGACTCGGCGGCGCGCCCGTCCCGGATGACGAGGTGCTGCAGCGTGAGCTCCGTGTAGTTGTCCAGCTCTATGACGCGCGTCTCCCCGCCGCCGCTCAGCTCGACCAGGCCGCCGCCGTCGATGAGGAGCGCGCCGCCGGCGACGAGGGGCGACGTGAGGGTGATCACGTGCGCGGCGCCGCCGCAGTCGAAGACGACCGTCCCTCCCCCCGGCGTGGTCGTGACGACGTCGAGCGCGTCCCGCAGCGCGGTCTCAGTGCAGCTCGCCGCCGTCCCGTCGCCGACCGACTCGATCGCGCCGAACGCCTCGAGCGCCGCGAGCGCGCCCGGGCACGGCACCACCTCGTCCGGGATCCCGTTGCCGGACCCGCCGTTCGAGCAGGCGAGCGCGAGGAGCGCGGCGCAGGCCAGTGACGTCCGTCCCCATGATCCCATCGAATCCCCCTTTCGCCGCGGCGCGGCGGATCCAGGCTAGCGGAAGCAGAACAGCGCGTTCGCGATCGCGCTCTCGGAGGTCTCCTTCACGGTGACCGTGATCGCCGCGCGGCCCGGCTCCTCGAGGAGGGTCCCCTCGACGACGAGCGTGTCGCCCGGCATGACGACCTTCGCGAACCGCGCCTCGAACGCCTCGAACCGCGCGGGCTCGTTCCCGGCGAGCTCAAGGAGCGCGGCGCGCGCGGCGATGCCGTAGGTGCACAGGCCGTGCAGGATCGGCCGATCGAACCCCGCGGCCTTCGCGACGTCGGGCCTCGAGTGGATCGGGTTGACGTCGCCGCTCAGCCGGTACACGAGCGCCTGATCGCGGCTCGTCGGCACCTCGACGCGGAACGCCGGCGCCTTGCCCGCGGGCGGCTTCGTGCGCAGCAGAGCCGGCGGCCGCTCCCCGCCGAACCCGCCCTCCCCGCGCAGGAGCAGCTGCCACTCGGTGCGCGCGGTCGGCACCCCGTCCACCGCGGTCTCGGTCGCGATGAGGACGAGCGCGCCGATCTTCATGTCCCAGGCGCCGCGGATCGACGCCGTCGTCGCCATCGCGCCCGAGGGCGGGAACGGCCGCAGGAGCTCCGTCCGCTGCCCGCTGTGCAGGAGCGTGACGAGGTTGCAGCCGGTCCCGCGCAGGAGCTCGAACACCGGCGTGAACGCCGGGATCACCCCGAACGTGGGCAGGACCTTCGGCGGCGGATCGTCGAGCACGAAGTCGAGATCCGGGGTGCCCGCCCCGACCCCTATCGCGTAGAGCGCGACGTCGCGCCAGGTGTACGGGGTCGCGAACGGCCCAACGGACCGGCCGCCGCAGTGAGAGTCGAACGCCATGTGCCGCTCCTATCTCGACGCGCCGGTGGCGCGCCGCTGCTCGTCGAACGCCTTCGCGTCGATCCGGACCTGCGCGAGCTTGTCCGCGAGCCGGATCTTCTCGCGGGCGAGCTCCTCGCCAAAGGTCGCGAGCCCCCACGCGCCGTCCGCCGACGCGAGCGCGAAGCTCCGGCCGCGGGTCGTCGTGACCTCCGCGCGCCCCTCCCCGATCTCCCGCACGGAAACGATCGCGCCGAACCCCGCGGCGATCTCCTTCATGCACCCGCGGCGCTCGCAGAACGCCGCGAAGGTTCCCGCGCCGTCGGCCGCGGCGGTCGCGTTCTCCCACGCGCCGTAGATCGGCGCCCCGCTCCGCCTGCCCTCGGGGTACGAGCCGTCCACGAGCGACCGCATCTCGGCGAGCGTCTTGTGGATCGTCTGGATCGACCACCGGCTCGCGCGGTCGAGCTCGGCGTAGACGCACCTCGCGTCGCCCTTGTCGACGCACGGGGCCAGGCGCGCGAACGCGTTGCTCGGCGTGCTGCGATCCTTCGCCTCGGAAGCGCACCCGAGCGCCGCGACTGCCGCGAGGACGAACGACACCGACCGCATCTGCAGCCCATACCACGGGCCCGGCGCGTTGGACAAGGAAGCGCGGGAGATGCTATATCCTCGCGCCGTGGACGCCGTCGCCAAGACGCCCGTCGTCAGGATCCCCGTGGAGCTGTCGATCGCCGGGTGGTTCGCCCTGATCGCGGCGCTCGTCGAGATCTGCCTCGGCCGCCTCGCGGCGCTCCTCGGCGTCTACCTCGGCGTCGGCACGTCCGGGCCGCGCGCGTGGGCGGCGAACGTCGGAGAGCTCGCCATGTACGCCGCCGGGCTCACGAGCCTCGCGCTGGTGCTGTTCGTCATCTCGTCGATCATCGGCAACAGCCGCCATCCCGGCGCGTGGTGGCGCGCGATCGTCATCCTCGTGTCGCCGGTCTACCTGCTCGTCGCCGGCCTCGCCGCGTTCGAGCCGCAGCTGTCGTCGTGGCTCCTGCTCGCCGCCTACTTCGCCGCGGTCCTCACGGCCTCGATCCTCGTGGGCCTCGCCGCCGCGCTCCCGATAGGCGGCGGCCCGCGTCGCGTCGTGCTCGCGCTCGGCGCCGCGAACCTCCTGCAGGTGTTCGGCTGGACCGCCCTCGACTACTTCGAGATGGATCGCGAGAGCGTCGTCGGGATCATCGGGGTCCGCGCGTACCTCGCCGCCGAGGCGATCTGGGTTGTCACGCCGGTCGTCGCGTTCTTCAGCCTGTTCGCCGACTCGGCGCGCAAGCTGGGCGGCTTCCTGCGCAGGCCACACGTGCCCGCGCTCCTCGCCGCGGTCGCCGTGACGGCCGCGATCGGGGCGGTCGTGGCGTACGCGTGGGGCCAGGGGGCCTACCTCGCGCAGATCGCCTACCTGACCTCCGGCCTGACGCTCTCGGTCCCCGGCGCGCCGTGGACGTACCTGGTCTCGGCGTTCTTCGCCGCCCTCACCGCCGCGTGCCTCGCGCTGCCGACGCGCCGCTACCCGGGCGACGAGTGGACGCGCCGCCTCGGCCTCGGGCTGGCGTTCATCTGGCTCGCGGGCCTGCAGCCGTACCGCGTGTTCCAGTTCGCGTTGATGCTGCTCGGGTTCGCGTTCCTCTGCCGGGGCGCCCTCGGACGGGTCGCGGCGGACGAGGCGCCTCGCGGCGGTTTCGCCGACGTGCTCCGCGAGCTGGACGCCGCGGGGCCACCGAAAGGACGGGACGATGGAAGCGCTACGCGACCTTGACATCCGCGCCGCTATCGACGGCAGCGTCGCCTTTCGATCCCTCGCGCCGACCGAGCGCGACGCCCTCGAGGCCGCGGCGACCGCGGTCCGGTACGCGGACGGCGACGTCATTCTCCGCGAGGACGAGGAGGGGCTCGAGCTGCTGCTCCTCGTCTCCGGCCGGGTGCGGGTCTCGATGCTCGCCTCGACAGGCGACGTGGATCTCGCCGAGCTCGGGCCGGGGGCGCTCGTCGGCGAGGTCTCGGTGCTCATGGAGAACCGCCGCACGTCGACCGTCGCCGCCGCGGGCGCGGTCGAGGCGATCTCCTTCGTCGCCGACGCCGTGCGCGAGATCGCGAGCGCGAACCCGGCGTTCAAGGAGCTGCTCCTGAGGCTCGTCGAGGGCCGCGCCCTGCACACGATCTCGGTCATCCCCCCGGAGAGGTAGGCGCCGATGATGCAGAACCCAGAGACGTGGAAGTCGCACCCGAGCCGCGAGGTCGATCTCCACGACTCCAGGCTGGCGTCCGTGACCGAGTCCGACGGCGCGGTCCGGCTCCGGCTCGAGCCCGCCTACGTCATCGCCTCGGGCGACGAGCCCGGGCGGAACGGCGGGAGCGGGTGGTCCGCCGAGGTGGAGATCGCGCGGCGCGGCGCGTCGGTGAAGAGCGCGCCGACGATGGTGCCCAGCTGGATCTCGGACGGCTTCGTCGGGGTCGCCGGGTGCGCGCGGATGTTCCTCGTCTCCTTGCCCTCCTCGCTCGACGGCGATTTGACGGTCTACTTCATCACGGACAACGCCGAGGAGCTCCTCGTCCGGGCGACGCGCATGGAGGTCACCTTGCACGGCGTGCCCGTGTTCGCCGAGAAGATCGAGCCCGATTTCTGGCGCTGAGAGACAGGGACAACCCGAGACGGAGGCTTCAGAAGGCCCCTACGACCGCGAGCCCGAGGCCGGGGCCGGGGCCGAACGCCGCCTCGGGGCCCTCTCCCTCGTCCCCGGCTGGCTCCTCCCCGCCGGCGAAGAAGACGTCGTGGATCGCGAAGGCGGCGGCGGTGACCGCGGCGGCGGCGGTGATCCCTATCATGACGTTCGTGATCAGTCGATCCCGCTCGCCCTTCTCCTTGATGTCGGCGTCCGTGTACCCCGAGGCCTCGTAGTCGTCCCGCGCCCGGATCGTGAGCACGCCGAACGCCACGGTCGTCGCGCCGGCCGCCACGGTCACGCTCGAGGCGACCCAGAACGGCACGCCGAGAGAAGCCTCGCGCGCGGCCGGTTCTTCCGCCGCACCGCCTTCGGCGGCTGGCGCGTCGGGCGCGACAGGCGTGGGCCCATCCCCGGCCTTGTCGGCCCTGAGCCGCACGCGCACCACGGTCCCCGCGTCCGCCCGCTCCATGATCGACTCGCGGATCTCGCCGTCCACGGAGGCCTCGATCCTGTGCGATCCCGGCTCGACGACGGCGTTGACCGGCGCCGGCCCGCGTTCCACCCCGTCGAGGCGGATCGAGCAGCCGGCGGCCAGGCACTCGATGTCGAGCTCGCCGACCTCGTTCTTGAGCTCCTGCAGGCGCTGGCGGATCTCGGCGTTCTTTCCCTTCTGCACCGGGTCGGCGATGTAGCGGCGGTAGGCGATCACCGCCTCGGGAAACCGCCCGGCCTTGTCGTAGCACAGCGCGATGTTGGCCAGCACCGCCTGGTGGGGCGCGGCCTCGTACGCCTTGGTGAAGGCCACCGCCGCCTCGTCGTACTCGCCGGCGGCGAACAGCTGCTTTCCCTTGGCGAACTCGTCCGCCGCGGTCTTCTTGCCCTGCTCCGCGTCCGGGGCGGCCTGCCCCTCGGCCTGCGCCGGTGCGCCGAGGAGAGTCGCCAGGACCACAAGACCTATGATACGTGTGCACATCGACATCACCCCACCTTATCCAAGGCGGGAGGGTAACTCAATACGGGCTGTCGATCAGGCCGAGATCGCCGGGCTTCTTGCCCGGACGCTTCTTCTTGGAGCCGCCCTTCTGCCGGCCCTCGTCCTTCGCGTCGGGCAGCCTCTCGAGCCGGTTGGAGATCTTCTGATCGACGTCGGCGACGAAGGTATCCTCCACCGCCGCGTAGCCGGGGGCCGAGATGGCCACGGCGTGGCTCCTGCCGTCGGCGCTCAGATCGAGCGCGCGCGCGCCGGCGGCGAGCGGGGTGCCGTCGACGCTGATCACCGCCTCGGGCGGTTGCACGTCGAACGCCACGCGGATCACCGCGGGCTCGGCGATCGGCGCCTCCGGGCGGGGCGCGCCGGCGACCGCAGCCGCTTCCGGAGGAGCTCCCGGCGGCCCTTCGCCGCGGTCGCCGGAGCCAGACACGAGCAACAGGATCACGACGATCGCCGCGCCCACCGCCGCGCCGCCGGCGATCCCGATCCTCGCCGCGCGCGAGAGCCCGTTCGATCCCTTGAGCTTGATGCTGTGGGGCGTGCCCGCGGCGGTCATCTCGGTGTCGCCGAAGCGCGCCGTCGCGCCTCCCCCGGGCGGGCGCTCCGGGAGCTGGAACCCCGTCCCCGCGCCGATCCCGACCGCCGCCGCGCGGATGCGCTCGCGATGACTGGTCTGCTCCTCCTCGAACAGGTCGTGCATCACCGCCGCGAGCTCGTTCGAGCTGTCCCAGCTGCCGGACAAGGTCGAGCTCGCGTGGACGTAGGACTTGAGATCGCGCCCCATCTCGGCGGCGGTGGCGTATCGCTCGTCGGGCGAGGCGGCCATCGCCTTCCTGATCACGGCGTCCAGCTTCGGTTCGATGCCCGGGTTCACGACCCCGGGCGGGGTGAACGTTCCGGCGAGGATCTTGTGCATCCGCTCGGCGTCGCTCGCCCCGGGGAACGGGTGCTTGCCGGTGACCATCAGGTACAGCATCACGCCGAGGGAGAAGAGGTCGCCGCGGCGATCGACCGGCTCACCCTCGAGCTGCTCGGGCGGCATGTACCCCATCTTGCCCTTGATCTTGCCGGCGTCCGTATGGGACGAGCGCCCCTGGGCGAAGGCGATGCCGAAGTCGATCAGCTTGACGAACCCGTTGTAGGAGACGAGCACGTTGCGCGGGGAGATGTCGCGGTGCACGATCCCGAGCGGCTTGCCGTCGCCGTCCTTGAGCTCGTGCGCCTCGTGGAGAGCCTGGCAGACCTTGGCGCAGATGTCGGCGCTCATCGGGCGCGGGATCTTCCGGCCCAAGGCATCGGCCCGCCGGAAGACGTTGCGCAGGCTCTGGCCGGCGATCAGCTCGCACACCATGTAATAGAGCCCGTCGTCCTCGCCGACCTCGATCACCTCGCCCACGTTGGGGTGGTGGATCCGCGCCGCCAGGCGGGCCTCGTCGAGGAACATCCTGACGAACGACTCCTCGCACGCGAGGTGCGGGTGGATCACCTTGATCGCGACGAGCTTCTCGAAGCCGGCCATGCCGGAGATCCGGCCCACGTGCACCGACGCCATGCCGCCCTGCGCGAGGGGGTAGATCACGTCGAAGCGGCCGACGCGGGTGCGGCCGATGGGCGGCGGCGGGTTGGAGAGCTTCGCCGCTCGGCGCTGCTCGTCCAGGCTCTCCGGCGTGTCCTTCATCCGTACAATGATATAGGACTATTCCACGAAATTGAACCTCGCATACGCTCGAAGGCGCCGCCGTCTCGTCACCAATCGGCCGCCGTCAGCCGACGGTACAGCGCGCCCGAGTCGAGGAACTCGCAGATGACCATGCCGAGCCCGATCTCGTCGCCCGGGTTGAGGGGGAACGGCTCCGACGGCTTGAGGAAGGCGCTGTTGACAGTGGTGCCGGCCTTGGATCTCATGTCGGTGAGCAGGAACCCGCGTCGATCCGCCGCGCCGGCCGCGGCCTCTTTCTGGAGGTGGATGCGGGCGTGGAGCTTCGAGACGGATTGGTGCCGCAGGACGAGGTCGTTGTTGCGGGCGCGGCCGACCGCGATCCACTCGAGCCAGCTGTTGTCGGCGTGCTTCTTGACCTCGAACAGGTAGGTTCCCGGCAACGCCTCGGCCTCGTCGTCGTCGTTGCCCGACCGCCCCGCGCCTTGCCGGCCGGCCTTCAGCTCGTCGATGGACACGACGTTCGTGAGGGGGTCCATCTCCCAGCCGTCGGCTTCTCCACCGGGTATGTTCACCAGCAGGTAGTAGCCGGGCCAGCGCCGGACGAACTCCTCGAGCGTCGACTTCGCCGCGTCGTCGTTGCATCGAGCGTAGTGATCGGTTTGCGCCATGTCGATCGAACCTGACCGAAAGCTCCTACTCGAACAGAGCGAACGCCGTAAAAATCGCCTGGGCCTCGCCGAGCAGGTAGTCGTTGTCGTCGAGGCGCGTCTTCTCTTCTGGGCAGGAGATGAACGACGCCCACATCTCGATGCCGGGCATCGCCGTGTCCTGGAGCATCGTCAGCCCGTAGCCCAGGAACGTCCGGTCGCCGTTGGCATACCCGGTGGTCACCTCCATCGCGGCGACCAACTGGCCGCGCGTGGAATCGGCCCAGGTCACCACCTCTGGAAAGATCGGGTTAGACGAGGGCGCCTCCCCCCAGAGGACCAGGCTGTAATTGACGGTCGGATCCGCCACCGAGTTGTGCTGCACCGAGATCATGTAGTCGGCGCCCGAGTCGTTGCACGCCGTGGCGCGGTCGGAGAGCGGGGCGACCACGAGCAGCGCCTGCTCCTCGGCGCCGTCGTTGTCGAACGCCGGGTCGAAGATCTCCTCCTCCGTGATGTCCTCGACGGTGAACACGGTCTCGTAGCCTATCGAAGCGACGAGCTCCTCGAGGTAGAAGGCGACCTTGCGGTTGATGATCGCCGCGTACAGCATCGCGCCGGACGAGTGCGGGTGCCCCGGATCGATGCAGACCAGGCCGACGTTGGCATCGATTTGCACGGTGATCGTGGACACGATCGCGCTGTCGATCCAGAACGTGATCACGTGGGCGCCTGTCGACGGGAACTCCCGCGAGAAAGAGAACTCGCCCGCGGCGGTCACGGTCAGGAACTCGACGCCGTCGTCCTGGACCGCGAATGGCGCGGGAGAGGTTCCGGTGAACGCCACCTGCTCGGCCAAGTAGAAGTGCTCGCCGTCCGCGGGCGTCCACAGGGCGAAATCGGTGTCCGTGTCGGTGTCGGTGTCCGTATCGGTGTCGGTGTCGGTGTCCGTGTCCGTATCGCTATCAGTGTCCGTGCCCGTATCCGTATCACTGTCACCATCCGAGTCCGTATCCGTGTCCGTGTCCGTGTCCGTGTCCGTATCCGCGTCGGTGTCCGTATCGATGTCGGTATCCGTGTCCGAATCGACATCGGTATCCGTGTCTGCCGCGCCACCGTCCTGCAGCGCCGGGAACTGGATCGAGCACCCGAGCAGGGCGACCCCGGCGAGCAATGGAACCGAATAGCTCATTGGTCCAAAACATATCACAGTTTTCCGGCCTTCCACGTGCCGTTGATCACTGTGGCCGCGCCGTCGTCGGAGATCGCGAAGGTGCCGGAATAGGACGAGCCCTCCTTCTCTCCCAGAAGGGTTCCGCGCCACGGCGGCGTGCCCGCGGCCGCGGTCGGACACTCGAGCCAGCCGCGCACTATCCCGCCATCGAGCGTGCCCACGACGGCGCACTCCGATCCTTCGGCCGAGAGCGATCCCGCGAGCCGGCCCGCCTCTCCCAGCACGAGGTGCAGAGGGGATTCGGCGCCGGGCTTCGACTCGACGACCACGGTCGCCACGCCGTCGAGCCCGAGCCCGCCCGGAGCCTCGGCCGGGGCGCCGGCAGGCGTGGACGGCTCCCCCGCGGGCGCGGCCGCAACCGGCTTTCCGCCCGAGCCCTTCGCCGCACCCTCGTCCGTCCGCTCCGCGCCGCAGGAGATCGCCGCCACGAGGGCGGACGCCGTGCACGCCGCGCAGATCTTCGCGATCGCGGTTTTGCCGCTCATGGAACCTCCGTCACCTCGACGGCGAGCCTGCCGTCGCAGCTCACGAGCTCGCCCCGGGCGATCAGCTTGTCGCCGACCCGGATCCACACCTCCGGGCCCACGTCCTTGTCCAGCGAGAGGACGCGTCCCGGCACGAGGCCGAGCGCCTGCCCCACGGTCAGCGTGATCCGCCCGACCTCTATCTGCGCCTCGACCTCCATCGCGGCGCCGTCGATCGGGGCGTCCAGTCGCGCATCGATCCGAGCCGTCTTTTCGTCCGTCATCGTCTTGCTCCCATCGGCGTGTGATACCAGGAGGAGGCTGCGATCGTCCAGCCAGCGCGCCGCGAGGCGCACGCCGCCGCACACGAGGGCGCAGTCCCGATCCCCGCCGGGCGAGCGCGGGTGCCCGCAGCTGTCGAGCACGACGACGTCGCCCGCGGCGAGCGCGCGCACCTCCTCCGCCGGGACGCGCGCCGATCCGGCGGCGCAGCGAAAGCTCGCCCGCCAGCCGAGCGCCCGCCCGAGCTCGCCCGCGCACCGGGCCTTTCGCCCGGGATCGGGTGGCGTCCCGATCCGGATCCGGAACCGCGCCACGATGTCGCCGGCCGCGAGCGACAGCTCCACGTCGCTCCCGGGTTCACGCCCGAGAAGCTCCGCGATCTGGGCCGAGTCGGCGAGCAGCCCGGTAATCCGGCACGGAGCGCCCCCGGCCGCGAGCCAGTCGCCGCCCGCCCGGTCGAGGGCGTACAAGAGGACCCCCTCCTCGCCGGACGAGAGCGGGGCGCGGGTCGAGCCCGCCGCGCGCCGCAGCGTCACGTCGACGATCCGCCGCGCGTCTTCGAGCGGCACAAGGAGCGCGGCGAAAGGCCGCTGCCCGTCGTCCGCGGTGCACAGCGCCAGGGCCACGGCGTCCTTCGGGAGCGGTCCGGCGGGACCTATCCGCACCACGTCGATCCGCGCCATCGGTGCGCCGAGGAGCTCCGCGAGGCGCGGCATCGCGATTCCCGCTGACGGGCCGCTCCACGCGGACGCGATGCGCTCGCGCTCAGCCGCGTGCCGGACCGCGACGGGCCGCGGGCGCCAGGGCGAAAACCTCGTCGGTACCATCCCCACCCCGATTCCCTAACTTGCGGTCACCAATCGCACCAGATATAAAACAGAAAATGTCTGAAGACCTCATCGGCAAAGAGATACTCGGGCAGTTCCGCATCCTCGAGCGCATCGGCAAGGGCGGCATGGGGGAGGTCTACAAGGCCGCGCAGCCCGCCATGGACCGGATGGTCGCGATCAAGATCCTCCACGAGAAGCTCGCGGCGAGGCCCGACCTCGTGTCGCGGTTCCGGCGCGAGGCGCGCGCGATGAGCCGCCTGACGCACCCGAACACCGTGCGCGTGTTCCTCTACGGGCAGCTCGAGGAGACCGGGCAGCTGTACATCGCGATGGAGTACCTCGAGGGCGTCGACCTCGCCAAGCAGACGCGCCAGGAGGGCCCGATGGAGGTCGGGCGCGCGGCCCGGATCATGATCCAGGTGCTCGGCGCGCTCGAGGAGGCCCACAACGCGGGGATCGTGCACCGCGACCTCAAGCCGGAGAACATCCTGATCACCTCCCAGGGCGGCATCGCCGATTTCCCGAAGGTGCTCGACTTCGGCCTCGCGAAGATCACGGAGCAGCGGATGCACCCCGGCTCCATGGTGCTCACGCGCGAGGGGATGGTGTTCGGCACGCCGGAGTTCATGTCGCCGGAGCAGGCCCGGGGCGAGACGCTCGACGCGCGCTCGGACATCTACTCGCTCGGCGTCATCCTGTACGAGATGCTGACCGCGCGCCTGCCCTTCCCGCGCTCGAAGCCGATGGAGTACATCGCGCACCACATCAACACGCCGCCGTACAAGATCACGGAGCGGCGGCCGGAGCTCGCGCTGCCGGAGGCGTTGAACCCGATCGTGGACAAGTCGATCGAGAAGAAGCGCGAGGCCCGCTACCAGTCGGCCGCGGAGTTCGCCGCGGCGCTCGAGACGCTCCTGCCGCGATCCGAAAGGAGCGTGCAGGTCTACTCGGGATCCGCGTCGGGCCGGATCTCCCGAGACCGCGTCGATCCGCGCGTGGAAGCCGGGGCCTTGGGTGCCCAGGGCGGGCGCGCGCTCGGAAAGGGCCTCGTCGTCGCCCTGCTCGCGGTCATCGCCGTGCTCCTCTGCGTCGTCATCTGGCTCTTCGTCACGCGGGTGGCCGAGCCGGCCGTGGTCCCGGTCGAGGCGATCGGCGGGATCCCGACACCGGCGGGGCAGCTCCCGCCACCCCAACCGAACGTCCCGCGCACCAACTGAAAAGACCTACGCCTTCTTCGGCGCCTTGAGGAGGAGGAGGGCGAGCACGATGCCCACCACGGCGAGGCCGGCGGTCGGGTAGAACGCGAAGGTGTAGCTGCCGAACACGTCCTTGGCCTGGCCGGAGATGATGCCGCCGATGATGGCGCCCACGCCGTACGCGAAGAACACCGTGCCGTAGTTGCGCGCGTAGTTCTTCATCCCGAAGAACGTCGCGGTCGCGGTCGGGGCGATCGCGAGCCAGCCGCCGAGGCAGAGCCAGAAGCCGGCGAACGCCACGACGTAGAGAGCCGTCGTGCCCTTCCCGGCGCCGAAGATCATGATGAGCGACACGGCGAGGATGATGATCAGGTTGAGCACCGCCGCGCCCTTGGGCCCCATCTTGTCGGTCAGCGCGCCGAACAGCGGGCGGCCCACGGCGTTGAAGATCGCGAACACGCCGACGAGCATCGTCGCCGTCTCGCCCGCGATCTCGATGATCTCGCTGCCCACCGGCTTGGAGATGCCGATCGCCATGAGGCCGGCCAGGCACCCGATAATGTAGCAGAAGAACAGGCCCCAGAACGTCGGGGTCTTCGCCATGCCCGACGCCGTGTAGTCGACCGCAGCCGCGCTGCCGGCCTTCGGCTCCCACCCCTGCGGCTTCCAACCCGGGGTCGGGAAGCGGAACGGCAGCGACAGGAGGACCAGGATCACGCCGAACGCGATCCCGAAGTACAGGAACGTCTGCGGCAGGGTCTGCGCTAGCTGTTCCGCCGACAGCGCCTTGATGTCGCCGATGAGGATGCTCGCGATCTTTCCGGTGATGAGCGCCGAGCCGCCGAACCCCGCGAGCATGAGCCCCACCGCGAGGCCCTTGCGGTCCGGGAACCAGCGCGCGCCCATGGCGACCGGGCAGCCGTAGACGAGGCCCACGCCCGATCCGGCGACGACGCCGTACGTGAGCACGAGCAGCCAGATGTTGCCGGTCCTGGTCGCGAAGCAGGACAGGATCCAGCCGAGCCCCACGATGATGCCGCCGATGAGGGCGAGCTTCCGCGGGCCGAGCTTCTCCATGATCTTGCCGCCGAAGAACATGAGGATCGCGAAGAAGAGGAGGAAGGCCATGAACGGCAGGTTCCCCTGGAACGCCGTCACGTTGAACACCTTCTCCACGGCGGGCTTGAAGATGCTGTAGGCGTACACGGCGCCCAGACACAGATTCATCGTGATGCCCACGAGCACGAACACCCAACGGCCGGATTCGGCCCTCATCCCCAACGCTTTTTCTTCGCTCATGTTAGCCGTCCTTTGGCGGGTGGTCGCTCTTCGCCTGGGCGAAGAGCGCGCTTGGGAAATTCGAATCTCACGGTTTTTTGCGGCTTACCGCCTCCCCCCTCGAAAGTCAACAGGTGCGCGGCTCGCAGCGGCCGGCGCCCGGAACGGCGACCCCGAGCAAGATTAAAAAATCCGGTGGAAGTGCATTCCAAGGATTGACCGTCTTTCAACAGTGATGTAATTGCACCGGATGAGAGCGGTGGTGCCGCCTCGTTCGGGGTGTAGCGCAGCCTGGTAGCGCGCTTGGTTCGGGACCAAGAAGTCGGAGGTTCAAATCCTCTCGCCCCGACTAGCCCGTCTCGTCGGAAATGCCCTCGATGCCGATGCCGGCAAAGGAGTTGGCCATGCCGAGGTTAGCCGCTCAAGTGGAGATTCTGATCGTCGACGACGATAAAGAAATCTGCGAATACATGGAGACTTTCCTCGCCCGCGACGGGTTCCTCGTCAAGACGCTGAACTCCCCCCAGGACGCGGTCGACGAGGTGCGCTCCGGCAGGTACCACATCGTCGTGCTCGATCTCATGATGCCCAAGCTCGACGGCATCGAGCTGCTCAAGCAGATCCGCAAGGTGGACTCGGACATCGCCGTGGTCATCTTCACCGGCTACCCGTCGCTCGAGTCGGCGGTCGCCTCGATGAAGCTCGACGCGGTCGACTACATCAAGAAGCCCTTCAACCCGGACGAGTTCCGCGAGGTGATCGAGCGCGTGATGAAGCGCAAGGGCCTCGCGCGCAGCCCCGAGGAGGAGCTTCACCGCGTGATCGGCACGACGATCCGCCTCCTGCGCAAGGAGCGCGGCCTCACGCTGAAGCAGATGGCGCGGAGGACGTCGCTGTCGGTCTCCCTCCTGTCGCAGATCGAACGCGCCGAGAGCTCGGCGTCCATCTCGTCGCTGTACAAGATCGCGATCGCGCTCGACACGCGCATCACGCGCCTGTTCGGCGACTTCTAGCCGCCTTCGCGGTGGCGCGCCGGGGTCTCTCGTGGGGGAAAGCAAGCGCGGGACGATCGAGGATTCCGAGGACGAGAGGTCCCGCGGCCGCGCGCTCGATCAGCTCTGTCGCTTCGCCAACGTCATGGGCACGTCGCTCGACTCGCGAACGCTCGTCGAGGACGCGATCGATCCGCTGCTCTCGCTTTCCGGAGCGGACCGCCTCCTGATCGCGCTCGCGGACGAGAACGACCGGTACCTCGTGCCGATCGCGCGGCACGAGCTCGATCTGCCGCCGCACGCGAAGCCCCTGCCCATCAACGCGATCGCGTCGCTCGGCACCGAGGCGGCGACCTTCCCGAACGGCGACGGCCTGCCGGAGCCCCTCGCCGGCATGCTCGGGGAGATCCGCGACCCGCTGGCGCTGGTCCCGCTGTGGGCGCACGGCCGGTTGCGCGGGGTCGCCGTCGCGATCCGCTCCGGCGAGCCGTTCCCGCCCTTGTCGATGAAGCTGATGACCGTCGCCTGCCGGCAGTTCGCGCTCGCCGTCGAGAACTCTCGCCTCCTCTCGGAGATGCGGCAGTCGTACGCCGTGCTGATGGACACCCAGGAGGAGATGATCCGCGCGGAGAAGCTCGCCGCGATGGGGCAGCTCGCGGCGACCATGGCCCACGAGATCCGCAACCCCCTGGCGACGATCTTCTCCGCGATCTCCCAGATCCGCAAGCACAGCCAGGCGAACGAGACCTCGGCGACGCTCCTGAACATCGCGGAGGAGGAGGCGACCCGGCTGAACACGATAGTCAGCGGGCTGCTCGACTTCGCACGCCCGCGGAAGCCCATGTTCGAGAGGCGCCGGCCGCTCGAGATCGTCCGCGAGGTGGCCCGCGCCGTGCTCGACGACGACAAGACGCCGGGCGGCCTCGAGATCACGGTCGATCCCGCCTCGGACGATCCCGTGGCGGCGCTCGATCCGGAGCTCGTCCAACGGGCGCTCGCGCGGCTCGTGGACAACGCCATCGCCGCCATCGAGGGCTCCGGGCGGATCGTCCTGCGCGTCCGGAACGGCGACTCGCGCGGCACCGCGGCGATCTTCGAGGTCCAGGACGACGGCGGCGGCATTCCCCGCGAGGCGCTCGCGAAGGTCATGGAGCCGTTCTTCTCGACGCGCCCCTCGGGGATCGGGCTCGGGCTGCCGACGGTTCGGCGCATCGCCGAGGATCACGGCGGCTCGCTCGAGATCTCGAGCGAGGTGGGAAGAGGAACCGTGGTCCGGTTGTTGATAGGCTCGAGACAAAGGAACGCGGAGACGGAGGGGTCGGCGAAATGACGAGATCGATGAATTGGAAGGGAATCCTGCGGCGCTCGACACCGGCCGTCGTCGCGGCGGCGCTCGCGCTCCCGGCGTGCTCGTCGGAGAAGAAGGAGCCCGACTGCGTTCCGGCGGCCGAACCGAAGCGGTTGGCCGAGGGGCAGAAGATCGAGATGACCCCGCTCCAGATCGACAGCGCGGAGAAGGAGAAGCTCGACTGGTGCCGCGCGTGCATCATGGGCCCCAAGGGGTACGCGAGCTGCCAGCGCGTCTACGCCCGCACGCCGACCGAACCGCGCGAGGAGGTCAGGAAGCGCGCCAGGGAGAAGGCGTGCGTCGACTCCGGCTTCCCGGCGGACGCGTGCCCGACCACCGCTGAGATCGGCATCGTGTGCAAGGGCGATCCGCCGCCGCCGAACTCCGGCGACCCGGCGAAGGCCCTCCAGAACATGTACCAGAAGCTGAACCCGCCGCCCGCGGGAGCGCCGTCAGCCGGGGCGCCGGAGAAGAGCGGAGCGCCCGTCCTCGAGTGATCGCAGCCGCGCGCCGCCCGGCCCCACCTCGAGCTCCACGTCGCCTCCGTGCAGGAACGGGGCGTTCCGCGCGCCGTGGGCCGCGGGATATCCCGTCGCCACCGGCACGCCGAGCGATCCGAGGCACGCGCGCACCGCGTCGATCGCCGTCACCCCGTCCGGTCCCGGATCGCACGCCGTGAGCTCGCCGACCACGACGCCCGCGACACCCGCGAGCAAGCCTGCGCGCCCGAGCTGCGTGAGGCACCGGTCGAGCCGGTACGGCCGTTCCCCGACGTCCTCGAGGAGCAGTATCGAGCCGGCGGCGAAGCGCGGATCCAACGTGCCGAGCAGGTGGGCGAGCACGAAGAGGTTGCCGCCGACGAGCGGCCCGCACGCGCGCCCGGAGACGAACGGATCGAGCTCCGTCACGCGCGGCTGGGCGCCGCCCCCGAGCAGCGGGAACAGCGCGTCGACGTCCTCGGCGGCCGTGTCGGCGAGGCGCGCCACCATCGGCCCGTGGATCGACACAGCGCGGTGCCGCGTCCACAGCTCGACGAGCAGCGCCGTCGCGTCCGAGCACCCGACGACCCAGATCGGATCCCGCGCGAACCTGTCGAGCCGCAAGCCGTCGAGAATCCGCGTGGTCCCGTACCCGCCGCGCGCGAACCAGATGGCGCGCGACTCGGGATCGTCGATCGCGGCCTGGAGATCGCCGCGCCGCGCGTCGTCCGGCCCGGCCATGTAGCCGAGCCGCTCCCCGAGGCTCGCCCCCTCGCGGACGTCGAGGCCGCGCGCCCGGAGCAGCCCGAGCCCCGCGTCGAGGCCGGGGCGCTCGACCGGGCCCGCCGGGGCCACGACGTGCACCCGAGCGCCCGGTCCGACCGGTCTCGGGAAACGCCCGCTCACTTTCCGGGATCGCCGCAGGTTTTGAGGAGGTCGATGATGAACCCGTCGACGAGCTTCGCCATCTCCGGATCCTCGCCGATGACCTTGAAGTGCTTCTCGATGATGACGGGGGCGCCCTCGGCCGTGGCGAGGCGATCGAGGGCGGCGAACAGCTCGGTGTCCACGACGGGCAGGACGACGACCTTCCCGATGCTGCCGCGCACCGCCTTTTCGCCGTTGTCGAACGCGGCGTTCTCGTACGCCTTGGTCATCGCCTTGTGCGCGTCCTTGTCCTTCATGATGTTCGCCATCATGACCGCGAACTCGCGCTGCGTCGTCTCGTGCCCGACGACCTCGACCGCGATCCCCTGGAACGCGGCCTCCACCGACTTGAGCTTCGCGAGCTTCTGGAACAGCTTCTCGAGCGCCGCCACCATGTGCGGATCGCACTTCGTGGACCAGGCCTCCACCTTGCCGGCGGTCTCCTTCGACTTGCCCGCGACCGACAGCTTGAGCGCGAGCCCGAGCAGCTTCTGCGAGGCCTCGGGCGACATGTTCTCCTGCATCGGGATCGCCGCGATCTTCGCCTGGAGCTGGAGCATGGGCATGAACTTCTTCATGAGCTGCGCCATCCGCGGATCCTTGAGCACGACGTTCTTCGCGTGATCTTCGATCACCTCGGTCGCGATGCGCGTCGTGTCTTCCTTGACCTTCTTCTTGTATTCGTCGACCCCGCCCGCAGCGAGCGCCTTGAACCCGAGCTTGACCTTGTTCAGGAAGCCGGAGGTCGCCTTTTCCGCGATCTTGTCAGTCTGCTCCTTGACCGGCTTGGCCTTCAGGATCGCGCCGATCAGCTTCTTGAGCTCTGCGGCCACCTTCGGGTCGGCGGCCATCTTGAAGCCGAGCTCGGAGGCGAGCTTCTCGGTGAGCTCGGCGACCTTGGCCGACGCCTGCTTGCCGAGCCAGCTCGCGACCTGCTCCTCGGCCTCCTGGACCTCGGGCTCCTCGGCCGGGGCGCCGGCGTCCGCCGCCGCGGTCGCGGGCTTGCCCTTGTCCTGGCCCTTGACGTCGGGCTTCTTGCTCGAGCAGCCGAGAGCGACGACGACGAGCGCGGCCGCGACGAACCAAACGAATCGTTTCGAATGCATCCGATCCTCCTGAGTCCGTACTTGAGGGAGACAGTCTAGCGATGGACGGCGGGAGGGGGAAGGGTATTCGTGAGGTTCACTTCGAGGCCGCGCGCGCGCAGCGGAAACCGCCGGAGTCGCCGCGGCCGAAGGAAGGACGGTACGCGCGTGTACGCGTACGAACCCCTATGTCCGAGTTGCTATAACCTCCCCCTCGTAGGATCACAGCTCGGCTCTTCGTCCCCCCACGGGTACTCGTTGTTCTGTCCGCGACTGCGCGCTGCGTACTCCCACTCCGACTCCGATGGCAGGCGCGCGTCGATCCACGCGCAGTACACCTCGGCTTCGTACACGTTGACGCAGTTCACCGGGTGGTCGTCCCGGCCCCACCACAGCCAGTTGCAGTTCGAAAGCACGCTGTCGCCTTCGACCGCAACGAACGGCTCCGTGCAGACGTCGGCGAGAACGCACTGTGCATACTGAGATGTCGTTACCTCGGTAATCATCATCTCGAATGCAGGCACGGTGACGTCGTGTGCGGGGGTCTCCGAGTAAGAAGCCGGGGACAACGAACTTTCGGAGCCTTGCAGAAACGTTCCTCCGTCAAGCAGAGCCCAAGATAGCGGCGTGGGATCATCGTAGTCCGCGGGTGTCATCGGCGTTCCTGCGTCACCGTCAATGTCCGTGTCTGTGTTTGTGTCAGTGTCAGTGTCGGCATCGGTGTCGCTGTCGGAGCCTGCGTCCACACACGCGTCCGGCCCGCCGTCGATCGGCGCGCCGTCGTCGCTGCAGGACGAGAGCGTCGCGGCGAGCGCACATGCCGCGATGACCGTGCACCGATAACGGCTCGTCGGCGCGATGGTGTGCGGCAAGTCGGCTCCTTTCGAGGGCGGCTCTCTCAAATGTGCCGATCATACCATGCCCGGACGTGGGCGGCGTGGACGGCGCCTATCGACCGTTCGCGTCCTTTGAGGTGCCAATTTGGCACCTCAAACGCTCGACGATTTTCGCCATTTCTCCTCGTCGGCCGAGATCAGGATTCCTCTCGGCGAAAACCGATGCCCCGCTTCGGCTTGACAGGCGGCTCCATCAGCCCGCGGATCGCCTCGAACACCACTCGGAACTGCGCGTCGTACCGCCTCTCCAGCGCCTCGAGCTTCCGAGCCAGCCCTGTATCGGTTCGCAGTATCTCCCGAAGCTTCACGAAGGCCCGCATGATCTCGATGTTCACGAGCGCGGCACGTTCGCTCTTGAGCACGCTCGACAGCATCGCAACACCCTGCTCGGTGAAGGCGTAGGGCAAGTACCGGCGTCCCCCGCGGCGACTCAACAGAGGGAATCGGTTTTCGGAGTCGACGAATCCATCGTGTTTTGAGGTGCCAATTTGGCACCTCAAACGTTCTGCTTCCTCATCGGTGAGTTGGAACATGAAATCTATCGGAAACCGGACAGCGTTCCTCTTTACCGCCCTGTTCAGCTCCTTCGTCTCGACGCCGTAGAGAGTGGCCAGATCCGCGTCGAGCATCACCCTTTGGCCGCGCAGGATGAAGATGACTTGCTCGATGCAACCCACTACGGCGAGATCTTGCTCGTTCATCGGCTACCTCTCGGCACCTGTATCGGCCGCTTTCAGGAAAAGTTTCCGAAAAAGAGCAGAAACGGCCCCCTTGGATCCGCACGACGCCTTTTCTCGAGGGGGATGGGGAAGCGGTTTGGCCGAAGCCCCTATCTACTTCCCGCCCGCAGCGGACACTTCGGCGACCGCCTTGCGCGCGGCGTCGATCAGCGGCTGGGCGGAGATCGGCGCGCCGACCGCGGCCTGCATCCAGGCGTTCGGCGTGATCGATCCGAGCTTGCACATGCGCTCCATCTCGCCCGCGAGCCCCTTCTCGGCGAAGTGCCGCTCCATCTGGAACTGGATGAGGAACCCCATCGGGTAGTCGGGGATGTAGAGCCCGGCGTCGATGATGTGCGAGTAGATCGCGAGCAGCGCGACGTCGCGCACGCCGAAGACGTCGGCGTAGAACTCGTTCCACACGCCCTTCGCGATCTCGATCATCGCCTCGCGCAGCTCGGCGGGAGTCGCCTCGGGGTGGGCGTACATCCAGTCCCAGATCCGGATGTCGACCATGCCCACGCCTGAGATCTCGTAGGTGCTCCAGAACGCGTCGAGCGTGAGGAGCGACCGGTCGAGCGGGCTCGGCTTCTGGAGGCCGAGGTTCTCGACGTCCTTGGCCTGGAACGCGAACGCGAAACCCTCGGTGAACGCCGTGTTCGGCGTCCCGTAGAGGAGGTAGTGGTCCACGCGGTTCAGCGAGAAGACCTGCTCGACGTTGTGGCCGAGCTCGTGCATCGCGATGTTGTACCCCTTGTAGTTCATGCCGCCGGCGGGCACGCGGGTGCGCAGGTGCGCGCCGTCCGCACGCCGCTCCGCCCCCATCGCGTGGCCCGCGCCGCGCGCGGGATCGACGACGATCTTGCCCGCGAGGAACGCCGCGGTCGCCTTGTCGAACCCGAGCCGCCCGAGGATCTTCGGCAGCTTCTTCTGGAACGCGCCGATGTCCGGGTACGCCCTCTTCACCGCGGCGTCGAGCTCCGCCTCCGAGCGCCCGCCGCGCGGCGTGAAGCCGTCGTACCAGACGTCGAACGGCTCGAGCGGGCGGCCGAGGCGCTTCGCGACGAGCGCGGCGACCTCCTTGACGGCGGGCGAGCGCAGCACGTCGGCGAGCAGCTTCTCGACCTCCGCCTTCGGGATCTGGCGCTCGAGCTCGAACTTGCGGGCGACGTGCGAAGGCGTCGACGGCGTGAACGGATCCGCTCCCCTCTCGGCGCGGAACACGTCGAGCAGCCGCGCGTACCGCGTGTCCGGCTCGCGCGCGGGGTCGATCGCGGCGCCCGCGGCGAGGGGGACCGCACCCTCGTCGATCTCGGCGGCGGGCGTCGGCGCGAGCTTGCCGCCCTGCACGTCCCAATCGACGCGCGGGTCGTTGACCACGGCCGCCGGGATCTCCTGGGCGACGATCCTCTCCATCACCGCGCGGATCAGCCGCTGCTTCGGCAGGCCGTCAGCGACCGCGTACTGCGCCTTGAGCTCGTCGCGCAGCCCCCAGTGGCTGATCAGCTTGAGCCCCTTCGGGAACGGGCGCGTTCCGTCGGGCAGGAGGAGGTTGTGCATGTAGACATCGTAATCGTTGATGTACGAATCCGACGCGAGGTACGCCGCCGTGATCCGCTGCTCGACCTCGGCCGGCACGCGCGAGGTGAAGACGTCCGCCGCCGCGGCGCGCGCCCAGTCGTCGCGGCTCCACGACGGGCCGAGCTCGAGCTTTTCGGCGAGCGTGTACCTGCGGAAGTTCAGCAGCACGGCGAACGCCACCTTGGTCCGGAACAGGTCCTCGACGCAATGATCGCCGAGGTCGTACTCCGCGAACAGGCGGTCGAGCGGCCGGATCGCCCCGCGATCGAGGTCGATGGGCTCCCGGAGGAACCGCCGGACCTCGTGGAGATGGCCGAGCACCTGCTCCATGGCGTCCTCGAAGCGCGCGAAGATCGCCGTGCGCGCCGCGTCGTCGGCCACGAAGTTCTCGAGGCAGAACGCCTCGAACGCCTCGATGTCCCCGTCCTCGGGCAGCCACAGCGCCGCGGCCTGCGCGACGCCGACGCGGAACCGCCCGGCCTGCGTTCGTCCGAACTTCGCCTCGAGTGCGGCCGTGACCTTCGCCACCTGCGCGGCATCGAAGCCGGGCTTTGCGACCTCGGCCTCCCGCTTGGTCTCCACCGACATCGCGACCTCCTCCTTCTGCGCGGGCGCCGTCCCGGCGCAGTCGACCACCGCGACTCCGTTCGTCGGCGCGCCGCAACCCGCCGCTAGGGCGAGCACGGCGAACGACGACCCGATCCTCGTGCAACGCGACATGACCCCACCTCCTCGGTTGGCGCCGAGGATAACCGCGAACCGTTCCTTCCGGAAAGCGGGATGTGCGGCGCTTGACGGCCGCGTGGCCCGGGTCTTACCTTGCTGCGCGAGGAGCAGACGTGCCGAAGATCGAGCGAAAACCGCCCTGGCTCAAGGCGCCGCTGCCCGGCGGACCGGGGTACCTCCGCGTGCGGGGCGCGGTCTCGTCCGGCCGCCTCCACACCGTCTGCGAGGAGGCGCGCTGCCCGAACGTGGGCGAGTGCTGGAACGCGGGCACGGCGACGTTCCTGATCCTCGGCGACACGTGCACGCGCGGCTGCGCCTTCTGCGCGATCTCCCGCGGCGCGACGGGGCGGCAGCTTGACCCGGAGGAGCCGCGGCGCGTCGCCGAGGCCGCCGCCGAGATGGGGCTCGACTACGCGGTCGTCACCTCGGTGACGCGCGACGATCTCGACGACGGCGGCGCGTCGCACTTCGCCGCGACGGTGCGCGCCCTGCGCGCGCTCGAGAAGCCGCCGCTCGTGGAGCTGCTCGCTCCGGACTACCTCGGCGCGCCGCTCGAGGCGGTCGTCGACGCCGGGCCGGACGTTTTCGCCCACAACGTCGAGGTCGTCGAGCGGCTCCAGCCCGCGCTGCGGCACGGCCGCTTCGACTTCCGTCGCTCGCTCGCGACGCTCGAGGCGGCCAAGGCGCGGGATCCTAGGCTCGTCACGAAGTCGTCGATCCTGCTCGGCCTCGGCGAGACCGGGGACGAGCTCGAAGACACCATGCGCGCGCTGCGCTCGGCCGGCGTCGGGATCCTGGCGCTCGGTCAGTACCTGCGGCCCTCGCCGCGGCACGCCGAGGTCGTCGAGTACGTCGCGCCCGCGCGGTTCGAGGCACTGAAGGAGCTCGGCGAGCGGCTCGGCTTCGACTTCGTCGCCTCGGCGCCGCTCGTGCGCACGTCGTACCGCGCGGCCGAGGCGTTCGTCCGCGGCCGGAAAGCCACCGCATGACGAAGCGCGAGATCCTCGTGCGGATCGTCGACGGCCCCGTGCCGTACGAGGCGGGCCTTGCGCTGCAGGTCGAGGCCGTGGCGGCACGCCGGGAGGGCGGCGCGCCGGACACCCTCTTCCTCCTCGAGCACGCACCGGTCGTCACGCTCGGGCGCAACGCGAGCGAGGCGGGCGTCGTCGCGACCGCGGAAGAGCTCGAGCGCGCCGGGATCGAGCTCAAGCGCACGGAGCGCGGCGGCCAGGCCACCTACCACGGACCCGGCCAGACCGTCGGCTACCCGATCGTCGATCTGCACGCGCTGCGACTCGGCGTCGCGCAGTACGTCCATGGCCTCGAGGAGGTGATGATCCGCGCGGCGAGCGCCTTCGGCGTCGAGGCCGGCCGGCG
>JALNZK010000068.1 GCA_023229365.1 Pseudomonadota bacterium
GTGGCGCCCCCGGCCGGCCGACGACTTCACGGCGGCGATCGCCGGCGCCAAGGTCGTGTCCGTGCTCGATCGGCACTTCTCGCCGGGCGGCGCGGGCGGGCCGGTGGCGCAGGAGGTGAAGTGGATACTGTACGGCCAGCCCAAGGCGCCGCAGATCGTCGAGACCGTCGTCGGGTTGGGCGGCCGCGACGTCACGTTCACGGACTTCGAGAAGATCTACGGGACGTGTAAGGCGGTGCTCGGCGGTGCGAAGGTGCCACCCTTCGAGCTCATCCAGGTGAGAGGAGGGCACTATGGAAAAATTTAACGTCTACGCCTCCCGGCTGCTGCCCAAGGAGGACTTCCTTTGCACGGGGCACCGGGCGTGCCAGGGCTGCGCCGAGGTGCTCGCGATGCGGCTCGTCCACAAGGCGCTCGGCCGCAACACGATCGTCGCGTCCGCGACGGGGTGCATGGAGATCATCTCCTCCCCGTACCCCGAGAGCGCGTGGAAGGTCCCGTGGATCCACGTCGCGTTCGAGAACTCCGCGTCGGTCGCCTCCGGGATCGAGTCCGCCTACAAGGTGCTCGTGCGCAAGGGGCGCCTGCCCGCGCGCAAGATCACCTTCGTCGCGTACGGCGGCGACGGCGCGACCGCGGACATCGGCCTGCAGTGGCTGTCGGGCGCGATGGAGCGCGGCCACCGGATGATCTACGTCTGCTACGACAACGAGGCGTACATGAACACCGGCATCCAGCGCTCGAGCGCGACGCCGTTCGGCGCGTCGACGACGACGAGCCCGGCGGGCGCGGCGAGCATGGGCCAGCACACGTGGAAGAAGAACGTGCCGGAGATCATGGCGGCCCACAACATCCCGTACGTCGCGACGATCAACCCGAGCTACCCGTTCGACCTGTTCACCAAGGTGCGCAAGGCCGCCGCGGCGAACGGGCCGGCGTACCTCCACGCCTACTCCTGCTGCCCGACCGGCTGGCGCATGCGGCCCGAGCTCGCCATCCAGGCAGGAAGGCTCGCCGTGGAGACCGGGGTGTTCCCGCTCTACGAGGTCGTCGACGGGAAGTACGACATCACGGTGCCGACGAAGGAGCTCCGCCCCATTCGCGACTACCTCAAGCCGCAGGGCCGGTTCCGTCACATGACCGACGACTTGATCGCCGCGGCCGAGGCGCGGATCCACAAGGAGTACCGGCACCTCGAGGCCAAGGTCCGCATGACGCGCGAGGAGGGCTTCTGATGGAGCTGAAGCAAGTGGATGCCATCGTGGAGAGGTACGGGTCGGAGGCGTCGTCGCTGCTGGCGATCATGCAGGACGTGCAGGACGAGGCGCACTACCTGCCGCGGGAGGTGGTGGAGCACGTGGCGAAGCGGTTGTCGGTGCCCGTGGCGCGGATCTACGGGATGGCGACGTTCTTCGGGTCGTTCCACCTCGAGCCGCGCGGGAAGCACATCTGCACGGTGTGCATGGGGACGGCGTGCCACGTGCGGGGGGCGGCGCGGCTGGTGGAGCAGCTGGAGCGGGACCTGAAGGTGAAGTCCGGCGGGACGACGGCGGACATGCTGTTCACGACGGAGGAGGTGAACTGCGTCGGGGCGTGCGCGCTGGGGCCGCTCGTGATCCTGGACGGCGAGTACCACGGCGCGATGACGTCGGGGCAGCTGACGAAGATCGTCGAGAAGCTCGTGAAAGACGAGGGAGGCAAGTGATGGGGAAGATCGGCAGCCCTAAGGAGCTCCAATCCTACCGCGAGGGGCTCGCGAAGAAGCGGAGCGACTCGAAGAAGGTGGTCGCGGTGTGCTGCGGGACGGGGTGCAACGCGTCGGGGGCGCGGAAGGTGGCGGCGGCGTTCGCGGAGGAGCTCGAGAAGCAGGGGCTGGGCGAGCAGGTGGAGCTGCGGCCGACGGGGTGCCACGGGTTCTGCGAGCGGGGGACGCTGGTGCTGATGCACCCGGAGGAGACGCTGTACCAGCGGGTGAAGCCGGAGGACGTCGCGGAGATCGTGTCGAAGACGGTGGCGAAGGGGGAGGTGCTGGAGAAGCACGTGTACGACGACCCGGTGACCGGGGAGAAGCACGTCAAGGAGCACGAGATCCCGTTCTACAAGCACCAGAACCGGCTGATCCTGGGGAAGAACGGGGCGATCGACCCGACGAAGATAGACGACTACGTCGCGCTGGGCGGGTACGGGGCGCTTTCGAAGGCGCTTTCGATGGGCCCGGAGCGGGTGCTGGACGAGGTGAAGCGGGCGAACGTGCGCGGGCGCGGGGGCGGGGGCTTCCCGGCGGGGCGGAAGTGGGAGACGTGCCGGAACGCGCCGGCGGACAAGCGGTACGTGATCTGCAACGCGGACGAGGGGGATCCGGGGGCGTTCATGGACCGGTCGGTGCTGGAGGGGAACCCGCACGCGGTGATCGAGGGGATGATCATCGGGGCGTACACGGTGGGCTCCGACGAGGGGTACGTGTACGTGCGGCACGAGTACCCGCTGGCGGTGGAGCGGCTGACGATCGCGCTCGAGCAGGCGCGAGAGAAGGGTTTCCTGGGGAAGGACATCCTGGGGACGGGGTTCTCGTTCGACATCAAGATCAACCGCGGGGGCGGGGCGTTCGTGTGCGGGGAGTCGACGGCGCTGATGACGTCGATCGAGGGGAAGGTGGGGGAGCCGCGGGCGAAGCACATCCACACGGTGGTGGCGGGGCTGTGGGGGAAGCCGACGAACCTGAACAACGTGGAGACGTGGGCGAACATCCCTTTGGTGATCGAGAAGGGTGCGGACTGGTACACGAGCATCGGGACGAAGGGGTCGCCGGGGACGAAGATCTTCTCGCTGGTGGGGAAGGTGAACAACACGGGGCTGGTGGAGGCGCCGATGGGGATGACGCTGCGGCAGATCATCTTCGACATCGGCGGGGGGATCCCGAAGGGCGGGGCGTTCAAGGCGGTGCAGACGGGCGGGCCGTCCGGGGGGTGCCTGCCGGCGGAGAAGCTGGACATCCCGGTGGACTTCGACACGCTGGTGGAGCAGGGCTCGATGATGGGGTCGGGCGGCATGATCGTGATGGACGACAGGACGTGCATGGTCGACGTCGCGAAGTACTTCCTGGGGTTCCTGAAGTTCGAGTCGTGCGGGAAGTGCACGACGTGCCGGGAGGGGACGCGGCGGCTGCACGAGCTGGTGACGGAGATCGCGGAGGGGCGGGGGACGCCGGAGACGATCGCGCTCATCGAGGAGCTGGCGGAGACGGTGAAGGAGGGGTCGCTGTGCGCGCTGGGGACGACGGCGGTGAACCCGGTGCGGTCGACGCTGCAGTTCTTCCGGGACGAGTACCTGGCGCACGTGAACGAGAAGCGGTGCCCGGCGGGGGTGTGCAAGGCGCTGATCACGTACGAGATCACGGACGCGTGCACGGGGTGCATGGTGTGCAAGAAGCGGTGCCCGGAGGGCGTGATCTCGGGCGACAAGAAACAGAAGCACGTGATCGACGCGAAGAAGTGCATCAAGTGCGGCATCTGCAGGGACGTCTGCAAGTTCGACGCCGTGCGGGTCTACTGAGCGGAGGCTGCGATGACAGTGAAGTTCAAGATCGACGGCGTGAGCGTGGAGGCGGCCGAGGGCGCGAGCGTCCTCGACGTGGCGCGGCGCTACGGGTTCGAGATCCCGTCGCTGTGCCACCACGAGGCGGTGACGCCGTACGGGGCGTGCCGGCTGTGCCTCGTGGAGATCGCGAAGGGCGGGCGGAAGAAGCTGACGACGTGCTGCAACTACGAGGTGCTCGAGGGGATCTCGGTGGTGACGGACACGCCGGAGATCCGGAGGCACCGCGCGATGGTGCTCGAGCTGATCCTCGCCGAGGCGCCCGACGCCGAGCCGGTGCGCAGGCTCGCGGCCGAGTACGGCGTCAGGACGACGCGCTTCCCCGCGAAGCCGAAGGGCGAGGCGGGCGAGAAGCGCGACTGCATCCTCTGCGGGCTCTGCGTCCGCGTCTGCTCCGAGATCGTCGAGGCGAACGCGCTGACGTTCAACGGCCGCGGCGAGAAGCGCGGGGTCGGGACGCCGTACCACGAGGCGTCCGACCAGTGCATCGGATGCGCGAGCTGCGCGTCGGTCTGCCCGACGGGCTGCATCGAGGTCAAGGACACGGCGGACGCGCGGGAGATCTGGGGGAGGAAGTTCGGCGTGGTGCGGTGCGAGAGCTGCGGCGCCCCCTTCATGACCGAGGCCCACAGGGATCGCGCCGTGGCCGACGGCCCCCTGCCGGCCGAGTACTTCAAGACGTGCCCGGCCTGCAAACGCAAGGCGCTGTCCGGCCGCTTCGCGGCGGTGGGCGCATAGGACGGGGAGGGGAGCAACATGGACAACCTATACGTCATCATCCCCCGCAACTGCACCGGGTGCCGGACGTGCGAGCTCGCGTGCGCCATGGTCAAGGGCCGGAACGGCGCGCTCGGCCAGTCGCGGATCCGAATCTTCCCGATAGGCGAGGCCTCCTACGTGCAGATGAACTGCCTCCAGTGCGCCGAGGCGGCCTGCGCCAAGGTCTGCCCGACCCAGGCGCTCGTGCGCAACGAGGTGACTCGGGCCGTGGAGCTCGACGCCGGGCGGTGCATCGGCTGCGCGCTCTGCGAGGCCGCGTGCCCGTTCGGACACATCCAATTCGATCGCGCTTCGGGAAAGCCGCTGAAGTGCGATCTGTGCGGCGGTGCGCCCGCGTGCGCCAAGTTCTGCCCGCATCGGGCATTGGAGATGAGGTGATGGGAGACAACCCCCTGCTGAAGAAGATCACGGCGAGCCTCGCCGTCAAGGAAGGGCGGTGTCCGAACGGGCATTCGCTCATGACCGAGACGATCCGTTTCGACGGGCAGAAGGCGGTCATGGCCGTGGTCCGCGTCCGCGGGCGCACGGGCGAGATCTGCCTCAACCCGTTCTACGGGCGGTTCGAGTACAAGTGCGATCTCGACCTGAAGGAGGGCGACGTGGTGGAGCTGTCGTGCCCCGAGTGCGAGGCCTCGCTCACCATCGAGACGATCTGTCGCCTGTGCAACATCCCGATGTTCGCCGTGCACCTGCCGGACGGCGGCCAGGTCGAGGCGTGCCCCAAGGTGGGCTGCCACAACCACTCGCTCAAGATCATCGACCTCGACGCCCAGCTCGAGCGCATGTACGTGGGCGAGACGAAGTTCCAGATGTAGGAGTGCCGCTTCGGCCTGCGACGCGGGCAGCCTCGCTCCAAGCTTTCGCGAGGCAAACCCGCTGCGCGGCCGGCGGCTGCAGGAACTTCTGATGGATATTCTGAAATGGTTTTTTCCGTCAAAGACAAGATCGAACTCTCGGCCGACAAGGCGCTCTGCACCCGCTGCGGCGCGTGCGAGGCCGTGTGCCCGTCGCGGGTGTTCCGCTGGAGCGAAGGCGCGATCGAGATCGTCGCCGCAGGCCGGTGCATCGGCTGCGGGCACTGCGTCGCCGCGTGCCCGAACGCGGCGTTCCGCCACTCGGAGCTGCCGCCCGAGCAGTTCGCGCCGCTCTCGGCCGAGCCCGCGCCGCCGGCCGAGTCGATTGACCGATGGTTGCGCGAGCGGCGGACCGTGCGGCGGTTCGCGCCGGAGCCGCTCGCGACAGAGGAGATCGAGGGGCTGCTGGACGCCGCGCGCTACGCCCCGACGTCGACGAACTCGCAGAACGTGCGCTTCATCGTCTTCTCCGGCGCCGCCAAGGTCCGGACGCTCGCCGCGTGGACCGCGGAGTACTACCTCAAGCTCCAGCGGCAGCTCGAGAACCCGTTCGTGCGGCTCGGCATCCAGGTGGCGGTCGGCCGCAAGCTCGTCGGCGCCTACCGCGCGCGCATGCCGGCCATCGCGGAGATGTTCCGGGCGACCCTCGCGGGCGAGGACCGGCTGTTCTACGACGCGCCGGCCGTGGCGATCGCGTTCGCGTCCGGCATGCCGCACCTCTCGGCGGCGAGCTGCGGGCTCGCGGCGATGCAGATCCTGCTCGCGGCCGAGTCGCGGGGGCTCGGGGCGTGTTTCAACGGGTACGCGCTCACCGCGCTCATCCGCGACAAGGAGACGCGGCAGAAGGTCGGCATCTCCCCGGAGTACACCCCCGGCGCCGTGCTCGTGATCGGCCGCCCGGCCGGCCGCTTCTACCGCATCCCGCCGCGTCAGGCTCGGAGGGTGCTCTGGTTCTGAGGCGACAGAGCGCATCGAGGAGCGGGGGCCGCGTCCTCCGAGAGGCGAGGCCCAGGTTCACAGACTGGAGCCTGCTCACGCTCGCCGGCTTTCTCGTGCTCGCTTCCATGTCGAAGGGTATTACGGATGGGATACCGACCAACTCCCATCCCATGATCTCGATCCGAGAGGACGAGTACTCGTCGATGTACGTCTTCCTCTCCGCCAACTTCGCGTGGTTGGCCCTCCTCGGCGCCTCGATCATCCTGGTGATCGCCGAGATGGCGCGCCGCGACCGGACGTGGCTCGCCGCGGCCTTCGCCACGCTTTTGCAGGCGGTCTTCCTGTTCCCGATCCTCGCAGGAGACAACGAGGTGCTCGCCGAGTGGAGATGGTTCCTCGTCGCCGGCTCCGTCGTCGTTCCGTTCGCCTTCTTCGCTGCGTTCCTTGGGCCTTTGCGGCGCAAGATCGAGTCGCTGAGGATCAATCATCCCTTTAGCATCCCGGCGATCTCCGCGGCGGCGCTCGCCTGCCTCGGCGCCGCTGCCGTGATGCTCTTTCACAGGCTCATCCACTCCGAATGGATCTCCCTCTATCCTTTCGCCGCCATCAACGCGCTGCTGTGGGTGCAACTGATCCTTTTTCTGCTGGCGAAGAGCGTGCTGCTCCTGGGGGGAGGCGTATCCCTAAAGATCGAGCTCTTCGTCATCTCGCCGCTGGGGGTGCTGCTCCTGCTGGCCGCCATGGCCGGAGGGATCGGGATCGTCGATGGCGCTCGGACCGCGCGCATCCGGGGCCTCCTCAACTGGCATTGCCCGCAGCTGTCGATGCTCTGCGATCTGGAGAGGTCCGCCGGGAAGGAGTGGACGAAGGTACGGCGCCGACTCTCCCCCGAGGACCACGCGATAGGCTTCGTCGATCCGAACGGGCTGCCCGCGAGCATGGCTCCCACGAAGCGGCACAACGTCATCTGGTTGGTCGCCGACGCGATGCGCCGGGACTACGTCGGATGCCTCGGAGCCGAGCGCGCCTCGACGCCGAACATCGACGAGCTGGCCCGAAGCTCCACCGTCTACGAGAACGCGTTCAGCCCCGCTCCGGGAACCGGCGATTCGATGCCGAGCATTTTGACGGGGTTGATGCCCAACACCCTCGCCCACGCCGCCAAGGTGCCGGTCTTCCTTCCCCGATTGCTCGGGAGACACGGTTACCGGAGCACCACCAACATGCGGGCCAAGAACGCGCAGTTCTTCTCCTATCCCGTGTTGGAGGGCGTCTCCATGCGCTCGCTCGGCATGCGCGAGATCTACAAGAAGATGAGGCCCTGGACGAAGGTGGACGAGCTGAGCGTCGATCGGCTGATCGAAAGGATGCGAAAGGCGAAGCAGCCGGTATTCGAGTACGTACACCTCCTCGCGACCCACGGCCCGTTCCGCGGCGGCGCCGCGAGCCCGAAGTGCAGGACCGCGGTGCGAAGCGTCGATCTCCAGCTCGGACGGCTCGTCGCCTTTCTGAAGGACGCGGGATTGTGGGACAGCACGGTCCTCTTCTTTTTCTCGGACCATGGCGAGGCGCTGGGCGAGCACGGGATGTGGGCGCACGCCCAGGCGCTGTACGGGGAGCAGACCGCGGTTCCGCTCATCGCGCATGTCCCGGGCGAGAGCCCGAGGAGGGTGGCGGGCCCGATCACCCTGACGGCGCTTCCGAGCCTGACGATGCAGGCGCTCGGGGCGCGTACGATCTTCGGGAAGCACGAGTGCGACAGGCTGGTTCCGGGTCTGAACGTCGAGTGGGCGGTCCAGGAGCGCCAGATCGACGGAGACATCACGTGGAGGAGCATCCGATATCCTCCGTACGTGTACCACGACAAGATCGCGGACGGTTCAGAGGAGCTGTACCAGACGGAAAACGATCCCGGGGAGATCGTTGATGTCTCCGACCGTCTTCCCGGCGAGTTGGACGAGCTCCGAGCGTTGGCAAAGAAGATCGTCGACTGGGAGATCGCGATATCGAAGAGCCTGGACTGACAATGGGCGAACGAGAAGGTTCAACGCGAGATACCTAAACGACGTACAACATGAACAAAGACATCATAACATAGCGGAAACAATTGTTGTTCAGGTATGGCAAGCCAAATCTATTGAATGTAATTGACAATGAGAAAAGCACCCCATTTGTTCAGTTGGCAGCGTCGTGGCGCCCGGTTTCGTATCCGCTGCGATACCCCGCGAGGGCTCCGAGATCAGCTTCGAGGCGGGGCGAACCGCTCGATGATCGCCGCTGCGGAGCGCAGCCCGTCGAGCGCGGCGCTCATGATCCCTCCGGCGTAGCCCGCCCCTTCGCCGACCGGAAACAGGCCGGGCAGCGAGCCGCTCTCCCGCGTCCGCGGGTCACGGGCGATGCGGACGGGCGAGGAGGCGCGGGATTCCGGCGCCAGGAGCACGGCGTCCGGGTGCACGTATCCGGGCATCGAGCGCTCGAAGAGGGGCATCGCGCGCCGCAACGGCTCGACCACCAACCCCGGCAGCACGGTGTCGAGGAGGGCCGGGGTCGCGCCGAGGCTGTAGCTCGTCGCCGGGAGGGGGCCGGGCCGCTTCGCGTCGCCCCGCGCGAACGAGGCGAGCCGCTGTCCCGGGGCCGAGTAGTCGGAGCCCCCGGCAGCGAAGCAACGCGCCTCGACCCCGCGGACGAAGGCGAGGCAGCTCTCGAGATCGCGGCCGCCGTAGAGCTCGGGGCGGAGCGTGACGACGAGCCCGCTCGACGCAAAGGGCGAGCCGCGTGCGTTCTCGGACATGCCGTTGAGGCACAGGTGGTCGGGCTCGTTGATCGTCGGCATCGTCTCGCCGCCCGGGCACATGCAGAACGAGAACACGGGGATTCCGTCCGGGCGCGCGGCGAGCTTGTACTCGGCGGCACCGAGCGCGGGATGGCCGGCCGCGGTCCCGAGTTGTCGCGCGTCGACCCAGGCCTGCGGGTGCTCGGCGCGGACCCCGAGCTGGAACGGCTTCGGCTCGAGGCGGACGCCGCACTTCGCGAGCGCGGCCCACGTGTCCCGCGCCGAGTGGCCGATCGCGAGCACGGCGACCTCGGCGTCGATGCGCCCCTCCTTCGTCAGGAGACCGGCCAGGCGTCCGTCGGAAACGGCGAAACCGTCCGCCCGCAGCCGCGTCCGCACCGCGCCGCCGGCGGCGACGATGCGTGCCACGAGGCGCGACACGACGCCGGGCAGCAGATCCGTCCCGACGTGCGGCCTCGCGTCCGTGAGGATCTCCTGCGGCGCGCCGCACTCCGCGAGGACGCCGAGGATCTCGCGGATCCAGGCGTGGCCGGTCGAGGTGGTCAGCTTGCCGTCCGAGAACGCGCCGGCGCCGCCCAGGCCGAAGAGGGCGTTGCACTCCGGATCCGGCCGCCGCGACTCCCCGAAAGCGCGCAGCGCCGTCCTCCTTTCGGAGACGTCGCCGCCCCTATCGATGAGGAGCGGGCGAAACCCGTGCTCCGCGAGCAGGAGCGCCGCGAAGAGCCCGGACGGACCGGCGCCGACGACGACCGGCGGGGCGCCCAGCGCGGCGGTGCCCGGGCGGACGGAGAGGGGGACGCGCTGAGGGGGCGCGGCGGCGTCCTCGATCTTCGGGTTCGAGTCGCCCTCCAGATCGACATCCACCGCGAACACGAGCTTCACGTCCCTCTGACGCGCGTCGACGGATCTCCGGGCGATCCGGAGGCCCCTCAGCCGCCGCGCCGAAGCGCCCAGGCGCGCGCGCACCGCCCGCTCGACGGCGGAGGGGAGCTCTGCGTCGTGGGGCACCGTGACGCCGTGGAGACGCAGGATCATGAAGGGGGGCCTACTGGACCGCGGCCGGGACGATGATCACGACGGTCTGGGTGTCGAGCACGGCGTCGGTCGTGTCGTCGACGATGTCGATGTACGCCTGAAAGAGCTGCGGCGTCGGCGTCTCCGGCACGGTGGTGTTCTGGGCGAAGACGGTGAAGAACAGCTTCGCACCCTCGACCGTGGTGAGGCTCGTGCCCGTGGAGAAACCGTAGAAGCCGTTGTTGTACGTCGCGCCGAGGAACGACCCCGGCGTGGGGTACGGCCAGCAGCTGTACTCCGGCTCCGCGGGCGGCCGGAACGTGTCGTCGGGAGAGTTCGCGACCACCCTGTTGAGGAACAGCGAGGTGTCCGGGGTGGCGCCGTCGCCGTCGTCCCGCGTCTGGTTGTAGACGTCGAACTTGGCGTACTTGACGAGCGCGGAGATCCCGTCCGTCACGGCGTCGGTGAGCCCGGTGCCGTCCATGCCGATGGTGTAGCGGAGGACGCAGTCCGAGCCGGAGGCGATGGTGCCGCTGCAGCAGGTGTTCACGCCGCAGCGCCACGTGGAAGCGCCCGTCTTGAACGCGCAGACCGGCACGACCGCGTCCGTCTGCTGGGAGATCTCCTGCGTCTGCGCTGTGATCGCCGTGTTGATCGCCGTGTCGTAGCCGGTGCCGTACCAGCTCTGGGCGGTGACGACGCGCGCGCCGACCGCTTGCAGCGCGCCGATCGCCGTGTACCGCGCGTGGTCGTTGTAGGCGACCGGGTAGTCCGCGGTCCAGCCGCCGTACGGCCCGACGGTGGTCGGGCAGGTCGCGTCGTGCGAGAGCGCGTCCGTGACGTGGAAGGCGATCGGGAGGGAGCCGGGCCTGAACTGCGCCCCGCCGATGCGGCCGGCGGTCGTGAACGGTCCGAACGTCCCGCCCGTGCCGGAGACGCCGCTCCCGTTGGCGACCTGGTAGAGCGACTCGTAGCCGGCCTCCGGGAAGTCGTAGCCGTCGCCGAGCGCGAGGCTGTTCACCGCGGTCGTCGCGACCGACGTGCTCGTCGTGATGCCGGAGAGCAGCGTGAACGGCGCGTCGCCCGTCCACCCGTAGGGCGACACCGGGAAGTCCTCCCACGAGGCCACGCCGAACCCGGCGTCGCTCACGCGGGCCGCGGTCGTCGAGATGATCGTCGCGAGCCCGGCCTTGAGGTTGGCGATCTCCTCGCCCATGGACCCCGTCGTGTCGACGTTGAAGAAGATGTCCGCCTGCTTGACGGTCGGCACGAACCTGAGGATGTCGCTCTGCTCCGGGTCCTCGTAAGGAAGGATGAAATAGAAATCCACGCCCACGTCGTCGAGCCCGCTCGACGCGAGGCAGGGATCCGAGCCGAGCATCGACTCGGCGAGATCCATGTACCCGTCCTCATCCGTGTCCTGGTAGAGGCGCGCGTAGCGGCCGAGCGAGGCGCAGTAGACCTCGAGCGCGTCGGGCAGGCCGTCCCAGTCGGAATCGAGGTCCACGTAGTCGGGCCGGCCGTCGATGTCGGTGTCGACCGGGAGCGTGTCGAGCGCCGAGTCGCCGGCCTCGTCGGCGTCGGAGATGCCGTCGCCGTCGCTGTCGGTGTCGAGCGCGTTGATGTCGTCGTCGTCGTCTTCGTCCCAGTAGCCGTCGGTGCCGTCGAGGATTGAATCGTCGTCGGAGTCCGGGTCCGTCGGATCCGTGCCGAAGTACCACTCGGTCTCGTCGTAGGCGCCGTCCGCGTCCGAGTCGAGATCGAGGTAGTCCGGCAGCGAATCGCCATCGGAGTTCGCGGGCACGTCCGGCGTGGCGCCGGCCTCCGTCTCGTCGGGGATCGTGTCGTCGTCGGAGTCCGTGTCCATGAAGTCCGGGTCGCCGTCGTCGTCGCTGTCGACCGGGTGGGTCGAGGGGTCGTCGTCGCCCGCCTCGACCGCGTCCGGGATGCCGTCGTCGTCGGAGTCCGTGTCGAGGTGGTCCGGCGTGCCGTCCTCGTCCGTGTCGATGTCGCCGGCCGATCCCTCGTCGATGTCGGTGATCGTGTCGCCGTCACTGTCCAGGAGATCGGTGTCGACGTCGGAATCCGTGTCCGTGTCGGTGTCCGAATCGGTGTCGGTGTCCGAATCGGTGTCGGTGTCGGAATCGGTGTCCGTGTCGGCGTCGGTGTCCGTGTCGGCGTCCGTGTCCGTGTCGGCGTCCGTGTCGGTGTCCGTATCGGTGTCGGAGTCCGAGTCGGAATCCGAGTCGGAATCGGTGTCGGAATCGGAATCCGTATCGATGTCGGAATCCGAATCCGAATCGGAATCGACGTCGGTGTCCATGTCCGAATCGCTGTCCGTGTCCGAATCGGAATCGGAGTCCGAGTCGACAGTGCCCACGCCCCCGTTGCCCGAGTCGCTGCAGGACGCGAGGGCGATCACCGCTGCGCAGCATACGCCGAGGACCAGACCACGTCCGGCGATCTCGAAAAGCGTCATCATGACCTCCTTGGATAATCGTAAACAGTCTACAGGCCGCGCGGGCGGCGCGCAACGCCCGGCGCTTCCCGGCGCTTCCCCTGTGCGCTTCCCCTGTTGACCGGAAAGGCGTCCGTGTGACAGCGTCGTCGGGAGCGAACCGCACCCACTGGAGGGATGACGATGCGTACGGAGACGTTGGCCGCGGCGCTGATCGCGGCGCTTGTGCTCTCGGCAGCAGGGAACGCCTCGGCCGAGGAGGGGATGTTCACCATGGAGTCCGCCGCGGCGCTTCCTCTCGAGGGGATGAAGCGCGGCGGGATCGAGATCGGCGCCGACAAGCTGCTCGAGATGCGGCGGGCCGTCGCGCTCGTCGCCTCGGGCGGCTCCGGATCGTTCGTCTCCGCGGACGGGCTGCTCGTGACGAACCACCACGTGGCCTACAGGTGCCTCGCCGCGCTCGACGGCACGAAGGCGCACAAGGGCGTCATGGACAAGGGGCACCTCGCCGCGGCGCGCGCGGAGGAGCTCCCGTGCCCGAACTACGACCTCATGGTCGTCGAGGACGTGCGCGACGTGACGGATCGGGTCCGCGCGGCGGTCCGGCCCGGCATGAGGGGGCACAAGCGGTTCGAGGCGATCCGGCTCGCGCTCGAGGAGCTCGAGGCCGAGTGCCAGAAGGGCGGCGCGTACTGCGACGCGGACGCGCTCGACGGCGGCCGGTCCTACCACATGATGGTCTACAAGCTGATCCGCGACGTCCGGCTCGTCTACGCGCCGGAGCAGGATCTGGGCAAGTTCGGCGGCGACGTCGACAACTGGCGCTTCCCGCGGCACACCGCGGACTTCACCTTCCTGCGCGCCTACGTCGGCCCCGACGGCGCGGGCTCCGCCTACGCGGACGCGAACGTGCCGTACGAGCCGGCGGCGTTCCTCCGCGTCTCCCCCGACGGCGTGAAGAAGGGCGACGGCGTCGCCGTGCTCGGCTTCCCGGCGCGGACCAAGCGGCACTTCCCGGCCGCGGCCACGCGGTTCGCCGCGGCGGTCGACATGCCGGCCCGGCGCGCGATCTACGACGGGATGCTCGCGGTCCTGCAGAAGGTGAGCGCGGCGGACGAGCTGACGAGGCGGCGCTACCAGGGGCTCGACGCGGGGCTCAACAACGCGAGCAAGTACATGGCCGACGTGGCGGCAAGCTTCGAGAAGTGGGGCGTGGTGGCGAAGTTCGAGGAGCGCGACAAGGCCGCGGCGCCGGGCCTCGTGCGGCGGATCGACGCCGTCTACGCCAGGTGGGAGCGCGTCTTCCCGAAGTTCCTCTACCTGCAGCGGCTCGCCTGGGCGGCGCGCAGCGTCGGCACCGCGTTCGACGTCGCCATGTGGTCCGAGATGCGGGGCAAGCCGGACCGGGACCGCAACGAGGAGGACTACCAGACCAAGAACATGTACAAGACCGTCGGCAGATCGGATCTGCTCGACGAGCAGATCACCCTCGTCGCCGAGAAGGCGTTGCTCGACTACGTCGTCCGCGAGGCGCAGAAGCTCGAGGGCGCGCAGCGGATCAAGGCCGTCGAGAAGCTCCTGCGCTGGGGCAAGGCCGAGGCGCGCAAGATCGCGAAGGAGGCGCGCAAGGCGGGCGAGCCGTACGACGCTTACTACGAGAAGCTCGCGGGGGCGAAGCCGTCCGACGATCCGGTGGCCACCGCGATCGACCTGATGTACGCGCGGACCCTGCTCATCGCGCACTCGGCGGACGAGGCGGAGCTGGATCGGGCGCTCTACGCGCGCAAGCGGCTCTTCTACAACGACCCGAAGGACGCGCGGCGCGTCCGGGACCCGCTCCTCGAGCTCGGCCGCGCGCTCGCCAAGGAGTACCTGCAGCTGCGCAACGGGCCGTACCGCGGGATCGAGGAGACGTTCGACAGCGAGCTCCGGCCGGAGTACGCGGCCGCGATCGGCGCCGCCTACCCGGACGCCAACTTCCAGCTCCGCCTGAGCTACGGCGCGATCGACGACTACACCTCGAGCGAGGACGGCAAGACGCACCGCTACGTGACGGATCTCGCGGGGCTGCTCGCCAAGGTGACGGGCGAGGATCCGTTCCGGGCCCCCGAGAAGCTCAAGGCCGCGGCCGCGGGCGACAAAGGCCGCTTCGTCGACGCGGAGATAGGCGACGTGCCCGTGAACCTGACCTCGACGCTCGACACGACCGGCGGCAACTCGGGCTCGGCGGTCGTGGACGGGAAGGGGCGGCTCGTCGGGCTCCTCTTCGACGGCACGCCCGAGTCGCAGCTCTCGGACTGGCAGTTCCTCGCGGACAAGCAGCGCTCGATCCTGCTCGACATCCGCTTCGCCCTGTTCCTCGCCGACAAGGTCCACGGCGCCAAAGAGCTGCTCGCCGAGCTCGGTTTGAATCCGTAGGGGCGAACGGCTGTTCGCCCGCCCGTCGTCTCACCCGGGGAACCAGCCGACGGAGATGTTCTCGACGAAGAGGTAGGGGAGGGTGACCGGGTCGCCCGCGTCGTCCTCGACCGGAGCGAGGGCGACACCGACCAGCTCGAGCGTCGCCAGCGCCGGCAGGTTCCACTCGCTCCACTCGTCGGCGGTCGTCACGAGATCGAGGAAGGCGATGCCCCCGACCGGCGCGTAGCTGCGCCAGATCACGGTGTCGTCCGCCGCGATGTCCGTGCAGTCGTCGTCCGGCAGGTGCAGCCCGAGGCGGACGACGAGGGTTGCGCCGCCGCTTGAGCTCGCGAGCGCAAAACCCAGGCCGACGCCGCCTCCCCCGGCCTCGTACAGCGAGAGCACTTTCCCCTGGATCTCGAACACCAGCTCGACCTGCCCGTCCCCGTGCTCGCCCCAGCCGTAGAGGAACACGTCGCCGCAGCCGCCCCACGACGTGAGGTTGTCCTCGAACCCCGGCGACAGCTGGACCTGATCCGTGTCGCTGTCCGCGTCCGAGTCCGTGTCCGTGTCCGAGTCGGCGTCCGGCGCGCCGGCGTCCGACGAGGAGGCGACCTCGTAGCACCCGGCCGCCGCTGCGAGGAACCCCGCAACAGCCGCCCAGGTTCCCAGCCTCCCCGCGCCGTCCACTCCGTCCATTCCGTCCATCCCCCCGATCCCGCTCACTCCGCCCGCAGCCAGCGCGACACGGCGAGCTCGTGGGCCGCCCAGTAGTTGCGCGCGAGCTCGTTCCAGTCGAACTGCACCGAGAGCGCCTCGACCCGGTTGCGCAGGTCGATCCGATCGCGCCGCTCGGCCAGGAGGACCTGCTGCATCAGCGTGGCGAGCTGATCCGCGCTCTCGTCGAAGCTCTTGTACCGCCGCTCGAGCACGAACATCCCCTTCGCGTCGTGGTCCGGGACCGTGCGCTCCACGTACCCGCCGAACCCGGCGAGATCCGAGGTGATCGCGGGCACGCCGAGCGCCGCGCACTCCATCGGCGTGTAGCCCCACGGCTCGTAGTAGCTCGGGAACACGCCGAGGTGGCAGCCGCGCACGAACTCGTCGTAGTCGAGCCCGATGAGCGGCGAGGTGGACGACATGAACTCCGGGTGGAAGACCACCTTCACCGGATCGTCGGGCAGGTTGATCAGGTTGCACGCGCGCAGCTTGCCCAGCACCGCGTCCTCGGCGTCGTACGTCATGTCGTGCGTGACGATCGACGGGAGGTGGCGGCGCCGCCACGCGTGGGTCATCCGCTTGAGGCGGACCTGCGAGTACTCGTCGAGGAGGTCCTCGAACTGCGGCTGGCGGCCCATCGCGACGCTCTCGAGCAGCCTCTGCCGCATCTGCTCGGCGATCGCGCGCACCGTGGTCTCGAGCTCGCCGAAGAGCACCTGGCTCTTCAGCACGTCGACGTTCATGCCGCGGTTCGGGGCGCGGGTGATGATGAACGCGACGATCGTGGAGCGCTGGCGCGTGGACTTGAGCCGCCAGTTGAGCCGCGCGAGCGCCTCGATGAAGAGGTCGAGCCCCTTGTTGGTGTACTCGTACCGCCCGGAGGTCACGACGTACAGCGTTCGGTCGAGGTCGAACGCGTAGCTCGGGAAGAAGTGGCCGACGACGAAGTCGTGGATCTTCTGCTTGCTCACCGCGTGCCGGTTCTGGAACTCGTGGAGGGCGGTGAACCTGTGGATGTTGAGCCCGTTCGGCAGGAGCACGTCCGGCGCGCGGCCGAGGAAGTGCTGCGCCTCGTAGCCCGTGATCTCGCTCACCGTGGTGAACGCCGTGGCGCTCGCCGCCGCCGAGCGCTCGATGGCGTAGCGCGGGTGGATGCCGCGCGCGTACGCCGAGCCGCCCGGATCGATCTGCGGCAGGAAGTTGTAGAAGTTGTGGTCGTCGCTCGCGAGGTAGCGCCCGAGCAGCGTCGCGTGCGTGGTGAAGATGGACGCGACCTGGAGGCCACGGCGCCGGATCTCCGGGATCGCCGCCGCGCCCATCCACTCGTGGAACTGCCCGATGACGGGCGGCACGATCCCCTCGAGCTCCGGGACGATCGTGCGGGTGCGCGTGGCGACCGCGGCCACGAGGCCGTCGAGCACCTCGAACAGCTCGGCGACGAGGTAGCCGAACAGGACGACGTCGGCCACCTCGCGATCGTCGGTCGTCTCGATGCCGTGGTCCTTCCAGAGGAAGTACTTGTACTGGTTGAGCTTGTCGAAGTGCTTGGCGAAGTCGATCAGGATCACCTGCGGCTTGCCGGACACGAGCCAGCGGCCGAAGTGCGCGACGACGCCGCGCTCGCGCAGAAGCTCCACCGCGCGCCCGAACGTGCCGGCGAGCGGCAGCGGCTCGAACTCGGTGTCCGCGGCGGACTCGTTGTACGGGCCGACGAGGCAGTAGCGGTCGCCGTAGCGGCGGGTGGTGACCTGCGACTTCGTGCGCAGCACGGTGTAGATCCCGCCGACCTGGTTGCACACCTCCCAGCCGACCTCGACGAGCAGCCGGTCGTCGGTCGAGATGTCGAGCGGGGCCGGCGGCTCGGAGCGCCGCTCCGGGGGGGGCTCGGGCTCCGGCTCGCGAACGGGCGCCGGCTCTGGCTTGTGCTCGCGCCTGGGCGCCGGCGGGACGTGCACGACCTTCGTGTCCTGGCTGTTGTCCTTCTTGTTTCGCGATGCCATCGTCCCTGAGTCATAGCAGAGAATCGAGCGGAGCTGTAGCGAGTGGGAGAGGGGCAAGTGGGACGAAGGCAGAGTGGGACACCGGGGACTTGCGGGACGGGTGGGATTGCGGGGTCCCAATGGTCCTGATTGTCCCCGCCGTCCCACCGTTCCCCGTCCCACCCGCTCCTTTTTTCCCCCCACCCGCTCTTTTTCGGAAACTTTCCCTCGGATCGTCCGATTCCTTCGTAAAAGGAGGACGACAATGAAACCCGAGACCGCCTCGTTCATCGAGCCGCACGGCGGCTTTCGGAACCTGCACAGCTTCCAGCGCGCCCAGCAGGTCTACGACCTCACGGTCCGCTTCTGCGACCGCTTCGTCGATCGCCGATCGCGAACCCATGACCAGATGGTGCAGGCCGCGCGCAGCGGCGTGCAGAACATCGCCGAAGGCAGCATGGCGTCGGCGACGTCGAGGAAGATGGAGCTCACGCTGACGAGCGTCGCCCGCTCGAGCCTCGTCGAGCTGCTGCTCGACTACGAGGACTTCCTGCGCCATCGCGGGCTGCGCCAGTGGGCGAAGGACTCGCCGGAGGCGCTCGCCGCGAGAGGCCGCGCCCTCGATGACGCGCCGGCCGAGGCGACCCTCATGTCCGACGCGGAGCGCGCGGCGAACACGATCATCTGCCGCATCCACCAGGCGACCTACCTGCTGGGCAGGCAGCTGCGCCACCTGGAGCGGCGGTTCGTGGAACAGGGCGGCTTCAGCGAGAGGATGAGCCGGGCGCGGAGGGAGTGGGGGAGGAGCAAGTAGGACGAGGGCAGAGTGGGACTACGGGGACTTGCGGGACAGGTGGGATTGCGGGGTCCCAATGGTCCTAATTGTCCCCGCCGTCCCACCGTTCCTCGTCCCACCCGCGCTGCTATCTACGTCAGCCCGACGACCTCGCCGTTCGCGTCGACGTCCATGTTGACGTACGCGGGCTTCTTGGGCAGGCCGGGCATGCGCATGACGTCGCCCGTGAGCGGCACGATGAAGCCGGCGCCGGCCGCGATCTCGATCCCGCGCACGGTGATCACGAAGTCCTTGGGCCGGCCGAGCAGATCCGGGTTGTCGGAGAGCGACTTGGGCGTCTTGGCCATGCACACGAACGTCTTGTCGTAGCCGAGCTTGTATACCGTCTTGAGGTCGCGCTTGCCGTCCGCGGTGTAGTCGACGTGCACGGCGCCGTAGATCTCGCGGGCGATCGTCTCGATCTTCCGCTCCGGCGTCCACTCGGGCTCGTAGAGCGGCTTGAGCGGCAGCTGGCAGCCCTTGCACGTCGCGTCGAGCACCATCCTCGCGAGCTCCACGCCGCCCTCGCCGCCGCGGGCGTGCACGTCGGCCAGGGCGCAGCGCACCCCGAGCTCGTCGCACCGCTTCTTCACGACCGCGATCTCCTCGTCCGTGTCGCTCGCGAACCTGTTGATCGCGATCACGACCGGCACGTTGAACTTCTTGATGTTCTCGATGTGCTTCTCCATGTTCGGCAGGCCGCGCTCCACGGCCGCGGGATCGGGCGCGCCGAGCTGCTTCTTGCCCACGCCGCCGTGCATCTTGAGCGCGCGGCACGTGGCCACGAGCACCGTCATCTCGGGCGCGTAGCCGCCCGCGCGGCAGGTGATGTCGAAGAACTTCTCGGCGCCGAGGTCGAAGCCGAAGCCCGCCTCGGTGACGCAGTAGTCGGCGTGCGCGAGCGCCATCCGCGTGGCGAGCACGGAGTTGGAGCCGTGCGCGATGTTCGCGAACGGGCCGCAGTGCACGAACACCGGCACGCCCTCGAGCGTCTGCACGAGGTTCGGGTGGATCGCCTCCTTCAGGATCGCGGTCATGGCGCCCGCGACGTGGAGCGACTCGGCGGTGATCGGCTCCTCGCCGTACGTGAGGCCGACGAGGATGCGCGCGAGGCGGCGCCGCAGGTCGTCGTAGTCGTTGGAGAGGGCGAGGATCGCCATCACCTCGCTCGCGGCCGTGATGTCGTAGTGCGACTCGCGCGGCACGCCCATCGTCGCGCCGCCGAGCCCGATGATCACGCGCCGCAGGCTGCGGTCGTTCATGTCGACGACCCGCGGGAAGATGATCCGGCGCGGATCGAGGTCCGGGAGCTCCCTATGGTGCGCGGCGTTGTCGAGCGCCGCGGCGAGCAGGTTGTGCGCGGCCTGCACGGCAGGGAAGTCGCCGTTGAACATCAGGTTGATGTCCTCCATCGGGATGATCTGCGAGCGCCCGCCGCCGGTCGCGCCGCCCTTCATGCCGAACAGCGGCCCCATGGACGGCTCGCGCAGCGCGGCGGTCACGTTCGCGCCCACCTTGGCGAGCCCCTGCGCGAGGCCGATCGTCATCGTCGTCTTGCCCTCGCCGGCGGGCGTGGGCGTGATCGCGGAGACGAGGATCAGCTTGCCCTCGGGCCGCTTGGAGCGCGCGATGGCGCGGAAGTGGACCTTGCCGCGGTAGTACCCGAACGGGATGAGGTCGTCCGGCTCGATGCCGAGGTCGGCGGCGATGCGGCCGATCGGCTTCGGCTTCACGGAGTGGGCGATGTCGATGTCGCGCTGGATGCTCATCTCGTCCTCCTGGTTTGGGCTAGGAGAGAGTCTAACCACGTCGGAGGGGGAGGGCTAGGGGACGGAGTGGACGAAGTGGACGGTGTGGACGAAGTGGACGGGATGGACGGCGAGAGCCGGACCCGCGCGAGATTCGCGCGGGCTGGAGAAGAAGACGGAAACCCAAACCCGCCCGGATCCCGGGCGGGATCCGGGAGCGTCAGAGCGGCTGTCTCCCCAGCCCGCGCAGATCCTGCGCGGGGGCCTATTCGGCGCCGGTCGACGTTGTTACGGGGTGCCCGGTGATTGCGGCTCGGTCGGCGGGTCGGTGGGCGGCGCTGCGGGAGGCGCGTCCGGCATCGGCGCTACGACCGACTGGCGTGCCGGGCGCGGGAGGGAGCGCCACAGGCACTCGGCGCTGTACGCCTTCCACGCCCACTGCCCCCAGCGGACGAGGCTGTACGCGAGCCAGAGCGACCACGCGAGCATCGCGATCTTCCAGACAAGGAGCGGCAGGCTCACGACCCACGGCCGCGGCAGCGCGCCCTCGGTGCGGTCCGCGTACCAGACGAGGTGCGTGTTGGTGCTCGACGCGCCCGCGACCTGCATGTCGGGTTGCACCGCGAGCCCCTGGTACACCGCGCCGAACAGGCAGATCAGCGCGCCGAGCGTCCACAGCCCGAGCACGATCTGCAGCGAGTTGTGCCAGAAAAAGTGTTCCGGCGGCTTGCGCCTGCGCCACGCGAGCGCGAGGAACCAGCCCACGATGACGAGCGAGACCGCCGCCGGCACCTGGGTGAGCCCGAGCCCGAGGAGCGCCCACTGCCAGCCCTTGAGCGGGCTGAACGCCAGCGTGCTGAGGACGAAGGCCGCGATCAGGATGACGGCGATGTAGCCCCAGAACAGCACCGCCGGTCCCCAGTTCGGCCCGCCGGCCCACAGGAGCCAGCGATCGCCGGGGAGCTCGATCGTCACCGTCGTGTTCGCCGCCGAGCCCGAGAGCACGACCTCGGGAACGATCTGCTTCGCCGAGATGCCTCCGGGCTGCTGCCACTCGAGGTGGATCCGCTGGCCGCCGGGCATGAGGGTCACCTCGAGCTTGCGGCCGTTCATCCGGTACGGCCGCGCCTGGCCGTCCACCGAGAGGACCTGGATGGACGCCTTCTCGGGGAGCGTGATCCCCTGCACGCCGCCGCGGCTCGAGCGCACGACGAGATCGAGCGTCGCGGAGAGGAGGCGGATGCCGGGGGAGACGGTGAGCGCCGCCGAGTCGACCGTGATCGACTGCCCCTCGACCCCGGCGGGACGGCCGAGCGTGAGCGCGAGCTTCTCGCCCGGCCACGGCCGGAACGTCGGCTCGAGCCTGCCCTCGACCTCGTGGTGGATGGGCGCGATCCCGTCGTGGCCGCACTGCCAGATCGGGCTGCAGCGGACGATCCAGACCTCGCTCCAGGGCGCGTCGACCGCCGCGGTCAGGTCGATCCCGGGCTGCTCCCCGAGCGTGGAGGACCACATCGACTCCGTGTCGTCGCGGCCGAGGGACACGACCACCGCGCCGCCCTCCACCCGGAGCTCGGACTCGGTCACCGACTCGCCGGGCAAAAGCGGGATGCGCGCGACGATCGGCGATCCGGACGGGCTCACGCGGCGCACCGTCGTGTGGACGAGCCACGGGATCCCGAAGTCGAAGGTGCGCGCCACCTCGAGCCACGGCGGGTACGCGTTCTCGTCGACGGCGGCGGTCGGCGCCGCGCCCGGCGCGGCCTGCACGACGCGGCTCAGCTGGATCGACGAGTCGGCGCGGCCGTCGTCGCGGATCCCCGCCACGTCCCAGCCCGGCGCCGAGGCCTCCACGAGGTGCGGCTGCTCGCCGAGCTCGAGGGTGACCGCGTCGTTCTTCGGCAGCGGGCCCTCCGCCACGACGGTGTGCTGCCCCTTGTCGAGCCGCACGTGGAGGAACCCGTCCTCGAGGAGCGCCACCGCGGACGTCGGGCGCCCGTCCACGGACACCGTTGCCGGGACCCAGTTCCCGGCCGGACCCGGGATGCGGAAGCCGCCGGCGGCGCCCATGCTCGCGTCGGCGGTGATGACGAGCTTGTTGTTCGCGATCTCGATGTCGAGCCGCGAGCTCGCGGTGCACGTCGGGGAGCAGTCCGGCGCGCGCGTGATCTTACCGCGGAGCGCGTCGAGCATCTCCTGCGACGGGATCTCCTGGCCTCGCGCCGTGCCGCACACGAGGAGCCCGAGCCCCAGGGCCGTCGCGGCCGCCGCGGCCTTGACCGCGCCGCTCGGCTTCGCCGCCTTTGCGCCCGGCGTCGCGCCGCGGATCGTCGCGCGCGCCTCGCGCACGAGGACGACGGCGAGGCCGACGAGCAGGAGGACGCGGAGCACGGACAGGAAGAGGTTCATCCCCGGGCCGAGGAGGTACAGCTTGATCCCGTGATCCTTGTTCACCGGCCCGGACCAGCTCATCGACCAGCTGCGCCACCGCCACGTCGGCACGCCCGGCCCGGTCTGCACGACGGCCTTCGGATCCTGCTGGAGCGCGGACCGCCACGCCGCCTTGGAGGCGGCCTTCTTCTTCCCAGCGACGTTCCCGTACTCCGACTCGCCGCCGCTCGCGCGGGAGAGCGAGGAGAGGGCGTCCAGCACGCCGACGTCGGCCCCGTCGGCCCGCTGCCGCATGTCCTTCTCCCCGGCCGACACCGTCCCTTCGCCCGCGCCCCCCTTCGCGACGAGCTGCGAGAGCTCCTCCTTGATCTGCTCCTCGTCCATCGCCTGCTGCATCTGCATCGGGGCCGGCGCCATGGGCGGCTCCATCGCCTCCTTGGCGTTGCCCATCGCCGCGAGCGTCATCGCCTGATCGAAGTCCGTGAACATCCCCTCGTCGTCGATCTGCGGGTACAGGCCCGTGCGGAACTGATCCACGCTGAACGGCACGAGCGCGAGCGCGAGGATGACGACGCTCACCCACCACGACACGTGCAGGATGACGTGCAGCACGCCGCGCTTCAGCACCTTGAGCAGCCCGAGCGTGACGAGCAGGCTCAGGCTGATGAACACGACGACGGCGAGCTCCGCCTCCATGTGCAGCAGCACGAGCACGACGAGCGCGCCGACGCCGTAGAACCACCGCGTGAGCTTGCCGAACGCGAGCGACACGAGCAGCACGAAGAAGAAGCCGAACAGATCCCACTCGTCCCACCACGTCCCGGGGAGCTCGTCCACGCCGGACGCCGTGAGGAGCGTCCAGCCGGGCGGGAGGTTGAGCGTGGCGGAGAGCCGCTGCACGTCCTCGGTCCAGCCGACGGCCGGCAGCTTTCGCGCGCCGCTCTCGAGCCGCCACTCGGCCGTGAGGGCGAGCGCGCCCTTGCGGAGCTCGACGCCCGGCTTCTTCGTCTTCGGGTTCTCGGTGATCAGCTGATCCTCGCCGTCCACGGCGGCGTGGCCGAGCTTCGAGCCCGCGGCGACGAGGTCGAGGCGCCAGGTGCGGTTCAGGTCGCCCGTGAGGCCGTCGCGCACCGTGTAGCCGCCGCCGTCGAGATCCATCCAGAACTCGCGGCTCAAGGAGAGCTGATCCGGCGGCGGATCCGGCTCGCCGCGCCGCGTGGTCGCGAGCTTGAGCTGCGCGCCGGGCGCCATGAGGTACGCCGGGAGCGAGGTCCACTCCTTAGGCATGCTCGTGCGCGACGGATCGATGCCGGACGGTCCGGTCAGGCTCACCTGGCGCATCACCTCGTCCGCCTGCCACACCCAGATCTCGTCGGACGGCCACGGCTCGGGCCGCTCCTCGGCGCCGAACACGTCGCGCGCGCCCGCGACTCTCGCCACGAGCGTGACGTTGTGCGTGCCGGCCCGGACCTGGACGCGGAGGCGGGAGTCCTTGTCGACTCGCGCGGGGACGTCTGCGTCGACGCTCATGATCTCCGTGCCCTCGAGCAGCACCTTGCCGAGGTCGATCTCGCGCGACTTGCCCGAGGCGCGCAGCACGATCCGGGTCTCGACGAGGATCGGGATCCCGTCGGTGAGCTTGCGGAACACCTCGAGGGCCAGCGCGTCGCCCTCCTTGCCGGCGCCCTCGGCGCTCTGCAGCCAGAGGAGGCCGTCCTCGTCGCGCCGCGGGAACGGGACGTCGACGCCGTCCACGCGCACCGCGACCATCGCGGTCTCGCGGGGGATACGGATCCCCTCGGGCATCTCGCGCCAGTACACCGTCCCCTCGATCCGGGAGTCGCCGGCCGGCAGGGCCGCGTGCGGCAGGCCGTCGCGATCGAGCACCGGGATCGTCCGCCCGTTCAGCAGCACCTCCTGGGGCCAGTGCAGCGCGTCCCCGGGCAGCGGGTACAGGATCTCCCGGTCCGAGTGGACCCGCGCCACGAAGTCGCCGCCCTCGGCCGAGAGGTCGAGCTCCAGCGCGCCCGGCCAGACGCACACCGCGGCGCCGTCCACGGCCGGACAGGCGTAGTCCGGCTCGTCGTCCATGACCCACGGCACCCACGGCGCCAGATCCGGGGGCAGGGCGCTCGTCCGGAACGGGTCGGCGGCCGACGTCGCCGCGAACGCTAGCGCCGTGACGGCGCTCGCCAACGAGAGCAGAATGGTCGTTCTGCGTGGCATGGGGGCTCCTTCTTCGTTCGGTTGCAGGTCGGCGCCAGTATACGTTGGAAGTCAGCGCGACTCCACCCAGTGCGCGAACGCGGCGAGCGCGCGCGCGCGATGGCTCACGCGGAGCTTCTCCGCGGGGGGGATCTCGGCCAGCGAGATCTCGTACCCGTCGGGCAGGAAGATCGGGTCGTAGCCGAAGCCGTGCGTCCCGCGCGGGCCGGACGCGATGCGCCCGGGGAAGACCCCCTCGAACAGCCGGGGCGCCTCGCCCGGCGCGGCGTAGGCGATGGCGCAGCGGAAGCGGGCGCCCCTCGCGGAGGCCGGGACGTCGCGCAGCGCCTCGAGCAGGAGGCGGTTCCTCTCCGCGTCGTCGAGCCCGGGGCCGCCGTACCGCGCCGAGTGCACGCCGGGCGCGCCGCCGAGCGCGTCCACCTCGAGCCCGGAGTCGTCCGCGAGCGCCGCGACGCAGAGCGCCAGGGAGATCTCCGTCGCCTTCTTTGTCGCGTTCCCGGCGAAGCTGTCCGCGTCCTCCTCGATGTCGGGCGCCGACGGGAGATCGCGGAGCGACAGGACGTCGAAGCCCAGAAGGGCGAGCGCCGCGCGCAGCTCCGCGACCTTGCCCGCGTTCCTCGTCGCGATCACGAGCCGCGTCCGCATCCTGCGTCACCCGATCAGCGCGTCGAGGTCGACCCCGGCGCGCCCCAGCGCCTCGCGTTGCGCCGCGACGAGCGTGTCGATGGCGCCGAGGCCGAGCGCCACCATCTCCTCGAGCTGCCGCGGCTCGAAGGTCGCGCCCTCCGCCGTGGCCTGGATCTCGACGATCCGGCCGCGCCCGTCGCCCGCGATGTTGAGGTCCACGTCCGCCCGGGAATCGAGGTTGTAGTCGAGATCCACGATCGGCTTGCCGTCGACGATGCCCACCGAGACCGCCGCCAGCATCGACTTCAGGGGGAACAGCTTGATCTTGTTCTCGCGGCGCAAGCCGTCGAGCGCGATCGCGAGCGCCACGAAGCCGCCGGTCACCGAGGCGGTGCGCGTGCCGCCGTCCGCCTGGATCACGTCGCAGTCGATCGTGATGTTCCGCTCGCCCAGCCGGGCCGGCCAGATCGCGGCCCGCAGGCACCTGCCGATCAGGCGCTGGATCTCCTGGGAGCGGCTCGAGGGCCACCGCCCGAACTGCCCCTCGCGCAGGCTGCGCGTCGCGTTCGCACGCGGCAGCATCGAGTACTCGGCGGTCACCCAGCCGCGGCCCTTGCCTCGCATCCAGTCCTTCACCTTCTCCTCGACGCTCGCCGTGCAGATCACCCTGGTGTCGCCGATCTCGATGAGCGCCGAGCCCTCCGGGTGCTTGAGGTAGTTCGGCGCGATCCGCACGCCGCGCACGGCGCTCGTGTCGCGTTGTCCGACGGGGTTCATGGGGTCCTTCCTTCGGGGAGGGTGATGGCGAAGCGGCTCCCGCCCCCCGGGTTCTCCTCGTGCCGGACGTCGCCGCCGTGCGCGAGGCAGATCGGGCGCACCATGGACAGGCCGAGCCCGGTGCCGCCGCTCTTGGTCGTGTAGAAGCTGTCGAAGATCTGCGGCGCGACGTCCGCCGGGATGCCGGGGCCGTCGTCCGCCACCGCGAGCCCGACGCCGCGGGCGTCGGACCAGGTGGACACCTGCACGTGCCCGCCGTCGGGCAGCGCCTCCCGCGCGTTGCGCAGCAGGTTGACGAGCGCCTGCCGGATCTGGCCGCGATCGAAGAGGGCGGGGCGCATCTCGGCCGCGAGCCGCGCGGTCACCTCGACGCGGGCCTCCGAAAGCTCCGAGCCCATGAACTCGAGCGCGGACTCGACGGTCCGGTTCAGATCGGCGAGCTCGAGCTCCGGGGAGGGGAGCCGCGCGAACCGGAGGTACGACTCCGTGATCCCGGTGAGGCGCTCGATCTCGTCCTGCATGGCGCGCAGGAGGGCGCGCGCCTCGGGGCGGTCCGGCGAGGCCTCGAGCTCGTCCTCGAGCAGCTCGGCGTTCAGGCCGAGGGAGGAGAGCGGGTTGCGGATCTCGTGCGTCACCTGGGCCGCCATCTTGCCCGCGGTCGCGAGCCGCTCCGAGCGCACGAGCCGCTCGCCGCGGTCCGCGAGCGCCCGCGTCATGCGGTTGAACGACGTCGCGAGCGCGCCGATCTCGTCGTTGCGCGACACCTCGATCTGGGTGCGGAGGTCGCCCTTCGCGACCTCGAAGACGGCGGACTGGAGCCGGCGGAGCGGCTGCAGGGAGCGCCGCACCGAGAAGATCATCGCCGCGCCGACGAGCAGGGCCACCAGCGTCATGGCCGCGAGGCCGAGAGCGGCCCGGTTCCCGTCGCGCGCCGCGCTCTCGCTGAGCTGCGTGATGTGGCGCTTGAGCTCCGCCTCGATGCCGCCGAGGACGCTGTCGAGCAGCCGCTCCGCGCGCTTCAGATCCTCGATCCGTCTGATCGCCTCGGCGGCGTGCCCGGAGTCCATCTCCGCGTAGGCCTGCTGGAACTTGAGCTCGTTCTGCCGGTACCGCTTCTCGACCTCGCGCAGCCGCCCCCCCATCTCCACCAGGAACGCGCGCTCGTCGTCGGGGATGTCCTCGCTCGCCGCCGTTCGCCGCGCGAGGCCCGCGAGCTTGCGCAGCGTCGCCGGCCGGAAGCGCCGCGCCGCGTCGATCCAGGCCCTGGCCGCGTGCTGCTCCGAGGCGTCGGCCATCCGGTCCATCAGCGTGTTGAAGACGAGCTGCGTCGCGCGGATGTCCGAGGTCCCCAGGGTGAGGGGGAGGTAGGCCGTATTAATGAGGGACAGCTCCGACACGGTCTGCCGGTAGAGCGCGATGCCGCCCGCGAGCAGCGCCGCGAACGCGACGACGACGACGGCGAACGCCGCGATGACGCGCCGCGACACCGAGCTCCTCGGCTTCTCGACCTCGAGCTCTCCAAGGTGCGCGGTCTCGTTCATGGCCGGCGTCACTCCGGGATGGGGACGCCGTGCGCGAGGCACTCGGCGCGGTGGCGCTCGATCCCCCGCAGGAACGCCTCGACGAGATCCGGATCGAACTGCGAGCCGGCGCAGCGCCGGAGCTCGGAGACGGCGACGTCGTGCTCCATCGCCCGTCTGTACGCGCGGCTCGAGGTCATGGCGTCGTACGCGTCCGAGATCGAGAGGATCCGCGCGATCTTGGGGATCTCCTCCCCCTTGAGCTTGAGCGGGTAGCCGGCGCCGTCCCAGCGCTCGTGGTGCAGGTGCACGCCGGGGATCAGCGGCTGCAGGAACGTGATCGGCTCGAGGATCTCCCGCCCGAACGTGGGGTGCAGCTTGAAGATCTCGTACTCCTCGTCGGTGAGCTTGCCCGGCTTGTTGAGGTTCGCGTGGCACCCGAGCTTGCCGATGTCGTGCAGCATGCCCGCCTGCGTGATCAGCTCGACCTGCTCGGGCGTCTCGCCGAGCGCGACCGCGGTGACGCGCGCGTACACGGTGACGCGGTCGGAGTGTCCGGCCGTGTACTTGTCCATCGCCTCGATGGCGCGCGCCAGCCCCTGGATCGTCTGCCGGAAGGTCTGCTGCAGGTTGTTGAACAGCGAGGCGTTGTCGATGGCCGCCGCCGCGCGCGAGCCGAGCATGTTGAGCAGCTTCCGCTGCCCCTCGACGAAGCGCACCCCGGCGGTGCTGGAGCGGGCCGTCAGGATGCCGAGCGTGCGCTGCCGGGCGACGAGCGGCGCCGCCATGAAGGTGGTGATGTTCTCGGGCGGCACGTGGTAGAACTCCTGCGCCAGCGGCGCCTGCACCAGGATGGTGCGCTGGTCCGAAAGCTCGGCGAGCAGGCGGTCGAGGTCGATCTCCGACGGCGCCGTGCCCGGCGGTGCGTCCGGGTGCACGATGTGGCTCGCCAGCCGGAAGTCGCCGGTGGCGTCTTCGCGCAGGTAGATGGAGGCGAAGTCGCAGGACAGGTTGTGAACCGCCGCCGAGAGGGTCGAGACGAGCACCTCGTTCATCGAGAGCGTCGCCTGGAGCTCCTCGGACAGCTCGTGCAGGGAGATGATCTCCTTCAGGCGGATGTTCTCCGAGGTGAGGCGCTGCTTCTCGATGCCGCGATGGACGATGTGGACCACCTCCTCGACCTTGAACGGCTTGAGGATGTAGTCGTACGCGCCCTTCTTCATCGCCTCGATGGCGGTCTCGACCGTGCCGAACCCGGTCATGATGACCGTGAGCACGTTCTCGTGGTTCGACTGGATCTGCTCGAGGAGCTCGAGCCCCCCCATGTTCGGCATCTTGAGGTCGGAGATGACCATGTTGAAGGAGCCCGCGTCGAGCTGCTCGAGGGCGGCGATGCCGTCGGCGGCCGTGGTGACGCGGAACCCTTCCAGCGTGAGGAAGTCCGCGAGGATCTCCCGGATGACCTTCTCGTCGTCGACTACCAGGACGCGTGGGCTCTCGGCCGGTTGGCTCGAGTCTTGGAACCGCATCAACTCTCGCTCTCCCGCAAGTAGGTCGCGGCGAAGTGATCGCGCCCGGTCGCGTTCAACGCGTACCTGTAGATGGTGGCGGTGCCGGCGCCTTCGTTGTGGTAGTCGACGTATTTTTCGAGGCGCATCCGGATCACCTTGCGCACGTTCTCGTGGCGGATGGCGAGCCCGATCTGCACCCCGTGGTCGGAGACCGCCTTGGCCGAGAGCGGCACGAGGCCGCGCCCGTAGGCGTCCCAAAGGATCGCGAGCACCTTGAAGTCCTGCTTGCGCGAGTTGGCGGCGGCGGACATGGCGCGGGCCAGGCGCGGATCCACCTCCAGCACCCGTGGCATCGTCGCCGGTGCGTCGGCCTCCTCGGCAGGCTTCGCCGCGACGGGCTCGGAGACCTCGGGGGCCGGGACGTGATCCTCCGCAACGGCGCCCTCGTGCGAGGTGTGGT
>JALNZK010000069.1 GCA_023229365.1 Pseudomonadota bacterium
ACGACGCCTGCGGCCGTTTTTCCATGTACTGGGTCGCGGTGTCGAGGAGCTCCTCTGCGAGGTCGGCGAGGATGAGCCGAGGTTGTTTCATCGGGCCGGGGGCCGTGCGAAACTTTTCGATTATGAATTTAATCATCGTCGCCCTCCTGCGCGCCGCGAAAACGAGCGGAGCGATTGTACACGATTTTTCGGGTGGTTGCCAACGGCCAAAGGCGGGAGCGTTTCGTACGTGAATCGATGTGAATCAGCGGGCGTCGAGCGAGAGCTGGACCCCGGGCCAGAACGGGCCGATGGCGCGCGCCACGGCGCCGATGACCGCAACGCAGCCGCGCGTCGTGTCGCTCCGGCACTCCGGGACCCGGCCGCCGGCCATCGCTCGGGCGACCGATTCGGCGGATTCCGAGAGCGCCTGCAGGTCGTATCCGCCCTCCAGGAACAGCGTGATCCGGCCGCCGCACAGCTCCTCCGCCAGGGCCCGGAGGCGCGCCGCCATGGCGCCGTAGCACGCGCTCGTCAGCTGCATTCCGCCCAGCGGGTCGCGCTCGTGGGCGTCGAACCCCGCGCTGACGAGGATGTGGTCCGGAGCGAAGGCGCGCGCGAGCGGCGCGAACACCGAATCGATTACAGAAAGATAATCCCCGTCGACCGCACCGCCCGGGAACGGGAAGTTGACGCAGCGGCCCTTCGCGGTCGGCCCGCCGATCTCGTTCACCAGCCCCGAGCCGGGGTAGTGCGGCCACTGGTGCACGGACACGAAGAGCACGTCGGCGCTGTCCCAGAACTGGTTCTGGGTCCCGTTGCCGTGGTGCACGTCCCAGTCGAAGATGGCGACACGGCGCGCCGAGCCGTCCGCGAGGAGCGAGGCCGCGGCCACGGCGACGTTGTTGAAGATGCAGAAACCGGCCGCCGAGCCCGCGCTCGCGTGGTGCCCCGGGGGCCGTACGATCGCCCATCCCCATTCGACCTCCCGGCGGTGCACGTGGTGCGCGAGGTCGATGCCGCCACCGGCGGCCAGCAGCGCCGCGGCACGGCTTCCCGGCGAGTAGAAGGTATCCGAATCGAGGTTCCCGTGGCGCCCGGAGCCGAGCGCCCGGAGGGTCTTTTCGACGTACGGGTGTTCGTGGACCAACTCGATCTCCGCCTGCAGGGCCTCGCGGGGCTGGGGGCGCAGCGCGCCGCCCAAGGCGCCGGACGCCTCCAGCCCGCGGAGGACGGCGGGCAGGCGCTCCGGACGCTCCGGGTGGTACCCGTCCGCCGTGTGATCGAGGAAGGCGGGTGAATACAGGATTCCTGCCGTCATGGGACACTCCTGGCGGCGCCTCCGGGGCCGGCCGTCCTTGACTTGCCGCTCAGCTGGTGATAGGCAATTTCGTCCCGGATCACAACAGGATATCGAAAACCCGAGAAGGGCTTCGAGCCCGACAAAAGGGAACATCCGATGCGCGCGAAGATCATCCTGCCGAACTTGTTGATCGTGTTGATTGCCGGATTCGGGGCCTTTTTCTGGCTCCGGGGGAATCTGCACGACAAGGCCACCGAGCGCATGCGCGAGAGGCTCGGCGTCACGGCGGAGCTGTTGCGGAGATCCGAGGCGCTGCGGGGGCACGAGCTGCTCGCCGCGGTCACCAAGCAGGCGATGACCAAGGACGTGACGCAGGCGTTCGCGCCGGTCGCCTACACGCCCGCGCCGGGCGAGACCCAGGAGGCGGCCGACGCGAAGATCCGGCAGACCTGGTTCTCGCAGTGCGTCCGCGCGGTGGAGCTCTTCTCGGAGCTCTGGGGGGTCAAGAACGGCAAGCGGCCGGACCTCGTGTTCCTGACCGACAGGAACGGCGTGGTCCTCGCGCGGAACACGACCCCGAACGCCTGCCCGACGGGGAAGAACGTCTCCGACACCATCGCCGTGGTCGCGAACGCCCTGCAGGGCGGCCCGGCATACTCTCTCTGGTCCCCCGACGACAAGACCTTCGGCAAGAACGCCGTCGCCGGCGCGACGAGCTGCCCGCTCATGAACACGGGGCTCCTCGAGATGGCCGCGGCCCCGGTGTGGGTCGACGGCGAGATCGCCGGGGTGTTCGTGGCCGGGTTCGAGGTGTCGAACGGAGTCGCGAACGAGAAGCGCGCGCTCCTGGGGTTTGACGTCGCCGTGTCGGCGCGCGGCCTGATCTACAGCTCCTCGCTCGCCGACGAGGCCGCCCGCCAGGCGCTCGACGCGCAGCTGAAGGGCGTGGCCGACAAGGTGAAGGCGTCGATCGCGACGGGGAAGCCCTCGGACATCCTCAGCCTCGAGCTGGAGGGACAGGACTTCCTCGGCGTGATCGTCGGCGCCGCCAACGCGGACGCGAAGGACGAGATCGCCTACGCCATCATGGGCTCGATCGAGGACAGCGACTTCTTCTCCGGGTCGCTCGTGGTGCTCATGGTCATCACCATCGTCGCGGCGCTCCTCGTGCTCGTCGCCGGGTTCCTGCTCGCGGGCCAGTTCATGCGGCCCGTCATGGCCATCGAGGAGGGCCTCCTCAAGATCATCAACGGCGAGTACGACCACCGGTTCGACGTGAAGTCCGCGGAGGTCGGCGGCTTGGCGTTCCGCATCAACCAGCTCATCGACGTGCTGACGGGGAAGGACGAGCAGGCGGACGACGACGAGCAGCGTTAGCCGCACGGAGCTCCTCCCATGGGCATACTCGAATATTTTTCCAGCGAGCAGCGGCGCCGACGGAGGATCGACGCGAGGGTGCGCCGTGCGAACAACAAGCACACGCCGAAGGACTACCGCCAGATCGCGCTGCAGGAGGTGATCGACTTCGCCAAGGCGGGCGAGGTCGCCGCGGTCCGCGGGCTCATCCACCGCTTCACCGTCAACGCGGAGCCCACCATCGAAGACGAGCGGGAGAAGGAGTGGGTGAGCTCGGCGCTCACCGACCTCGGGCGGACCACGCTCCCCGAGATATCGCGCGCCCTGCGCTCGGCGGAGTCCGTCGTCTGGATCCAGCGCGTGTACCGATCCATCGCCTCTCCCGAGGAGTACCGGGACGAGCTGCTCTCGGTCCTCTCGGAGTTCGACACGGAGTACGAGCGCAACCCGGACCGGAAGATGCAGACGATCATGGCGCTCGCCGACATCCCGGAGACGCGGGTGGCGCAGGCGTTGATCCCGTTCCTCGAAGACGTCGACGAGACGGTCCGCTTCCAGACCGTCGTGGCGCTCGCGAAGATCGGCCACGAGGCCGCGCGCGCGCCGATGCTCAAGGCGATGTGCGAGGACGAGAGCCTGCGCGTCCGCAACGAGGTCGTGGAGGCGTTCGCCGCGCTCGCTTGGTCGACCGCGGGCTACAAGAAGAAGATCGACGACTTCCTGCCGCGCGGGTACAGGCACGACAAGAGCGGGAAGATTGTCAAGCTCGGATCTGTGTGATCACGTCTTTTTTCTTTCTATTTCTCGATCCGTTTTTCGTGTTACCGAAATCGACGTACAGGGTTTACATCCCTGAGTCAGTTATCTAGAATCACGAGCTAATCGCAGTCACCGACAACCGGGAGAAGGAGCGACTCCATGGGCAAGAAGTTAGTGCTGGTGATCTTCGCGCTCGCCACGTTGACGACGGCGAACTCGTGCAACCGCGACAACGTGTATTCGGTTCAGAAGCAGAACTCCTGCGTGGAATTCCACCAGAAGAAGATGATCCCCCAGGCGATCCGGGAGTGCAACCAGGCGGTGAGCCTGGACCCGGAGAACGTCCAGGCGCAGCACGGGTTGGCGCTCATCTACGTCGAGACCAAGGAGTACGCGCAGGCGGTCCGGCACTTCCAGAAGGCGATCGCGCTCGCCCCGGACGTCGCGATCTACCACTACCAGCTCGGGGAGACGTACCAGTGGCTCGAGCAGTGGTCCCAGGCCGAGGCCGAGCTGAAGCGCGCCATCGAGCTCGACGACACGCTCTACAAGGCGCACTACCGGCTCGGGCGCGTCTGCGAGGCGCTGGATCGCCCCGAGGAGGCGCTGCAGAAGTACACCGACGCGGTCGGCCGGAACGGAAAGTTCATGGACGCGTACCGCGAGCTCGGCGCGCTGTACATCGAGTACAACTACCTCGCGCAGGCCGAGCAGGTCTTCCGCGAGGCGGTCAAGGCGCTCGAGGGGCGCAGCGAGGAGCTCGGCGAGATCCACTACTGGCTCGGCCGGACGCTCCAGGAGAAGAAGGACTGGAACGCGGCGATCCAGGAGTTCCGGCTGTCGCTCGAGCAGAAGCCGGACATGACCGACGCGATGTTCAGCCTCGGCTGGTGCTACTCGTTCACGAACAAGGAAAACGCGAAGATTTGGCTCGAGAAGTTCCTTTCGGCCGCCAACCAGAAGACCCGCCCGGATTTCATCAACGCGGCGCACGCTCGGTTGGCGGAGCTCATGGAAGGCGCGGTCATTCAGTAAACGCCGACGCGGCGAAGTGACAGGGCGAAATGTCAGGGAAACCACTTCTCGGTGTGGCGAGCTGGAAGAAGGAGATCCTGGAGGCTGAGGCCCGGGCCGAAGCGGCGAGCACGACGGACGGCGCGTGCACGACGCAGCTCGAGGTCGCGCGTCTCTGGGAGGGCCGCTTCCTGCAAAAGGCCAAGGCGATCGTTCATTTCCAGCAGGCGTACAAGGCCGAGCCGAAGTCCCGCGAGGCCTTGGGCAACGCGCGGCGGATCTACTGGGAGATGGGGCGGCTCCCGACCGTCGAGAAGCTCGCCACGATCGAGCGCGATCTCGCGACCGATCCGGCGGAGCAGCTGAGGCTGCTGCGCGAGCTCGCCGAGGTCAGGCTGCTCCTCGGCCAGACCGACCAGATCCACGAGGCGTGCGACGCGGCGCTGGCGATCGAGAAGGGCGCGCGCTGGGCCGCCGACCTCGCGAAGGATCTCGACGCGGGAGACGGGTGGACCGGGCGCGCCGCGAAGGTCGCCAAGAAGGGCGAGAAGGACCGGGACGCCGGCGCCCTCCTGCGCGCCGCGGTGATGCACTGGCGCGCCGGCGGCGACACCCCCGCCGCGATCGGCCTGCTCAAGTCGGCGGTGCGCGCCGATCCGAGGCACGCCTCGGCGTCGCTGCTCACCGAGCGGCTCGTCGCCGAGGAGATGGGAGAGGACGCGCTGCTGGAGTGGCACGCGGAGCTCCTCTCGTCGGTGCCGGCGGAGGCGCGCGCCGGGGTGCTCTACGACATCGGCCTGCGCTGGCTCCTGCAGCGCCAGAACGCCGAGCGCGCGCTGCGGTTCCTGGACCAGGCCTTCCGCAGCGACCCGGCGATCCCCGGCCTGCTGGGGTTCCTGTGCGACACGTATGGAGAGTCCGGTGACACGGCCGCCCTGGCGGATCTCGTGGAGGCCGGCCTGGAGAAGGCCCAGGGCGACACGCGCCTGCAGCTCCTCGAGATCGCCGGGGAGCTGTGGGGAACGATCCTGGCCGATCCTGCTCACGCCGAGCGCTACTTCACGGAACTGCTCAGCCTCGCACCCGACAACGGGGCGGCGAAGAGATTCTTCGAGGAGAGTGAGATGACGAAAGACTCCGGATCGAATCCCACGAACGAGCCCGAGGCGCGAGACGAGAGCACCGAGACGGCGGAAGGCCCGGCCGACAGGGGCCCCTCCGAGGCGCTCCGGGCGGCGATGCAGAGCGCACGCGCGGCCGAGTCGCAGGGCGCCGAGGCGGGGATCAAGGCCTGGCAGGAGGCCTGGAACACCGAGCCGGGCCACCCGGCCGTCCTCGAGGAGATGTACAGGCTGTTCAGCGAGACCGGCAAGTGGACCGTGTTCGCGGACTTCATCAAGAAGGCGACCAAGGGGATCGCGAACGAGGACCACTCCATCGCCGCCCAGATGGTGCTCGCCCGCGTCTACGACCTGGAGCTCAAGCAGGACGTGATGGCGGTCAACACCTACCAGGCGATCCTGAAGCAGCGCGAGAGCCACATGCCGGCGCTCGACGCGGCGATCGAAAAGTACGAGGCGATGGAGCGGTGGCCCGATCTCGTCAAGATGCTCAAGGCCAAGGGCGCGCTCGTCACCTCGCCGGAGGACAAGGTGGATATCTGGCTGCGCGTCGCGCAGCTGTTCCTCCAGCGCTTCTCGAACCAGGCCGAGGCGATCAAGGCGTTCGAGGAGGTGATCGCGGCGGATCCGGACAACGTGCAGGCGGCGGATTTCCTGAAGGAGATGTACGAGAAGCGCCGCGACTGGGAGAAGCTGATCGCCATCAAGCGGCGCGAGGCGGAGCGGGCCGCGGAAGGCCCGGATCGCGCCGCGGCGTACGTCGAGGTCGCGAAGATGGCCTCCGAGCGGCTCAAGAAGCCGTCGGTGTGCATCGAGCTGTGGGAGGCGGTCGTCGCCCAGGACGGAGAGAACGCGGAGGCGTTCAACGAGCTCGCCGGGCTCTACGAGCGGGCGAAGGAGTGGGAGAAGCTCGCCGCGATCCTCGAGAAGCAGGCGGCGCAGGCCGTCAGCGCGGCCGCGCAGGCCGAGGTCTACCAGAAGCTCGGCATCGTCTACGGCGACAAGATCGGCGACAACAACCGCGCCGTGACCGCGTGGAAGGCGCTGATGGCGATCAACCCCGACGATCGCCGCGCGCAGGAGCAGCTCAAGAAAAGGTACCTCGCGCTCCAGGCGTGGGACGAGCTCGAGGAGTTCTACGGATCCGCGGGCAAGTGGGACGAGTTCATCCGCGTGCTCGAACGGGAGGCCGAGCGGCCGGACGCGACGGCGGAGAGCAAGATCGGCCTGCAGTTCAAGATCGCCGAGCTCTGGCGGGACCGCAAGGAGCGCGTCGACCGCGCGGCCAAGTGCTACGAGATCGTGCTCGAGCTCGACAAGCAGAACCTCAGGGCCGCCGAGGCGCTCATCCCGATCCTGGAGGAGTCCGGCAAGGAGGCCGGCAAGCTCGCGGACGTGCTCGAGGTGAAGCTCGTGCACGTGACGGACGCCGACGAGCAGCTCGCGCTGATCCAGCGGATCTCCCACATCGCCGAGGACGACGTCGCGGACGTCGGGCGGGCGTTCCAGGGCTTCCTCCGGGCGTTCACGCTGCGCCCCGACGACGAGACCACCCGCGCGGACATGGAGCGGACCGCCGGCAAGGCCGGAAAGTGGGAGGAGGTCGCCGCCGCCTACGCCACGGTCTTCGGCGCGTCGAAGGAGCCCCTGAAGCTGGAGATCCGGCTCTGCCTCGGCCGCGTGCTCAACGAGGAGCTCGGCCGGGCCGAGGAGGCGCTCGCGCACTACGACGCCATTCTCTCCCAGGATCCGAAGAACCCGCGGGCGGTGCACGCCCTGGAGCGGATCTTCGCGCAGATGGGCCGGTACGAGGAGCTGCTCGACATCTACACGCGCCGCATCGAGATGGCGGCCGACGACGAGGAGCGGAAGGAGATCTTCTACAACCAGGCGCTGCTCTGGGAGGAGGAGATCGGCGACGTCGACAAGGCGATCGCCGTCTACAACCAGATCATCGAGATGGCCGGCGACGAGCCGAAGGCGCTCGCCGCGCTGGATCGGCTCTTCACGAAGGCGGAGCGCTGGAAGGACGCCGCCGAGGTGATCGACCGCCAGCTCCAGCAGGGCGTCCTGCAGGAGGAGCAGGAGATCGAGTTCAAGTTCCGCCTCGGGCAGGTCAAGGAGATCCACCTCGGCGACAAGGCCGGCGCGCTGGAGTGCTACCGCGAGGTGCTGACCGTCCGACCGAGCCACGACATGTCCACGGCGGCGCTCGAGGGGCTGCTCGAGGACGCGGCGCAGCAGGCCGAGGCCGCGTCGATCCTCGCCCCGATCTACCAGGAGAGCGGCGAGTGGGAGAAGCTCGTCCAGGCGATCGAGATCCTGTTCAAGCGCTCGGATGACGCGTTCGAGAAGCTCGAGCACCTGATGCGGATCGGCGGGATCTTCTCGGAGCACCTCGGCTCCCCGGAGCGCGCGTTCGTCGCGTACAGCCGCGCGTTCAGGCTCAACCCCAACCAGGCCGCGCCGCTCGACAAGCTCGAGGAGATCACCACCATCCTCGACTGCTGGAAGGAGATGGTCGGGCTGCTCGAGGAGGGCGGGCGCACCACGGACGACCCGGAGATCGGGAAGCAGCTCTGGCTGCGAGCCGCGCGCATCCACGACGCCCAGCTCGACAACGTCGACGCCGCGGTCGCCGCGTACAACGCCGTCCTCGCGCTGGACGCCCAGAACACCGAGGCGATCGCCGCGCTCGAGCAGATCTTCAGCCGCACGGAGCGGTGGCCCGAGCTCATCGACGTGCTCCGTACGAAGGTGGACGCCACGGTCGACGCCGGCGAGAAGGAGCAGATCTTCCGCCACATGGTGATGATCTACGAGGAGATGCTCGAGCGGCCGCAGGACGCCGTCGGGTGCCTCAAGGAGATCCTCGGGATCGATCCGACGAACGCGCAGGCGCTCCAGGATCTCGATAAGCTGTACCTGCAGCTCGAGAACTGGGCGGATCTCGCGGACAACCTCCAGCAGCAGCTCGGCATCGAGACCGATCCGGACAGGACCGTCGCGCTCAAGCTGCGGCTCGCGAGCCTGCGGGAGAGCCGGCTCTCGGAGGTCGCGGCGGCGGTCGAGATCTACCGCGAGGTCATCGAGGTCGATCCGGAGAACGCCACGGCGATCGAGGCGCTCGAGCGCATCATCGAGAAGCCGGAGTTCAAGCGCGACATCGCGCTGATGCTCGAGCCCATCTACCGCGGGATCGGCGCGTGGCAGAAGCTCGTGAACGTCTACGAGATCCTCATCTCGCTCGAGGAGGGCACGTCGCGGAAGGTCGACCTGCTCCACGAGATCGCCGCCCTGTACGAGACCGCCGGCGACGAGCCGGAGAAGGCGTTCCAGACGCTCGGCAGGGCGCTCGCGGTCGAGCCGGCCGAGGAGCGCACGCAGGAGAGCCTCGAGCGGCTCTCGCGGGTCCTCGTGCTGCACGCGGAGCTCGCGGATCTGTACGAGAAGACGATCGAGGGCGCGCAGAACATGGAGCTCGCGGCGGCCTTCCACCTGAAGATCGCCCGGATCGCGGAGGAGAGCCTGCAGGATCTGGATCGCGCGGTGAGGCACTACCGCGAGGTGCTCGCGATCGATCCGATGCACCTCGACGCCGCGACGGCGCTCGAGCGCGCCTACCAGATCAACGAGAACTACGCCGAGCTCGCGGCCATCTACCTGCGGAAGGTGGAGATGGTCAGCGACCTGACGGAGCAGAAGAACCTCCTGTTCAAGGCGAGCCAGATCTACGAGGAGCTGCTCGAGAACGCCGAGAAGGCGATCGAGGTCTACCTCAAGATCCTGGACATCGACGGCGACGATCTGCGCGCCATCGCGCAGCTCGAGGGGCTCTACCTGCGCCTCGAGCGCTGGGAGGAGCTGCAGGGCATCTACAACCGCAAGGCGGATCTCGTGACCTCGCCGGAGGACAAGAAGGAGGTCCTGTACGTGCTCGGCGCGATGTACGAGCGCGAGCTGAAGGACGTCAAGAAGGCGACCGAGACCTACCAGCGCATCCTCGAGTTCGATCCCGACGACTTCCAGGCGGTGCAGAGGCTCGACGTCCTCTTCACGGAGAGCGGCGAGTGGCACGATCTCCTGTCCGTCCTCGAGCGCGAGGTGGAGCTCACGGGCGATCCGGAGGAGGCGGTCGCGTTCAAGTACCGCATCGCCGAGCTCTACGTGCGGCACCTCGACGACGTGTCGCGGGCCGTCGAGTACTTCAAGGATATCCTCACGCTGTCGGCCGGCCACGACCCCTCCATCGGCCTGCTCGAGGAGCTGGTCAAGGGCGATCGGGAGCCGCTCCTCGCGGCCGAGGTGCTCGAGCCTTTGTACCAGGATCTCGCGGAGTGGCGGAAGCTCATCGGGGTGCTGGAGGTCAAGCTCAAGGCGACCGAGGAGCCGTGGCAGAAGGTGGAGCTCCTGCACCAGATCGCCGGGCTGCTCGAGAGCGATCTGCACCTCGACTCGCCGAGCGAGGCGTTCGACGTCTACGCCCGCGCGATCGCGCTCGACAAGACCAACGAGAAGTCCCTCCTGCGCCTGGAGGATCTCGCGGCGCAGACCGGCCGCTGGCCGGATCTCGCGCAGCTCATCGACGCCCAGCTCAAGGACGCCGACTCCTCCGAGGTCGTCGTGCCGCTCGGCCTGCGGGTCGCCGCCGTGTACGAGGAGAAGCTCGACAAGGTGGACGAGGCGATCGTCAGGTACCAGCGCGTCCTCGAGCTCGAGAACGACAACCGGCAGGCGATCCTGCGGCTCGACAAGCTGTTCCAGATCACAGAGCGGTGGGCCGATCTCGCCGCGGTCCTGGTCCGGGAGTCGGCCATCACCCAGGATCCCGACGAGAGCCTCGGCGTGCAGTTCCGCCTGGGACAGCTCTACCGCCAGGAGATCGGGGACCTCGACCGCGCCGTCGAGGTGTTCCGCGACATCCTCGCGGCCGAGCCGGCGCACGAGAAGTCGATCGCGGCGCTCGAGCTCCTCTTCGCCGAGGGGCAGAAGCGCGGCGAGATCGTCGAGATCCTCGAGCCGCTGTTCCGCATGCAGGCCGAGTGGCAGAAGCTCGTATCCCTGTACCAGCAGCAGCTCGACGACGTTACGGACGTCGCGGCGCGCGTGCCCATGATCCACCGCATCGCGGAGACGCTCGAGGAGCGCATTGTGGATCAGGTCGAGGCGTTCAACTGGTACAGCCGCGCCTTCGCGGAGGATCCGTTCGACGAGCGGTCGGGCGAGGAGATCGAGCGGCTCGCCCGCGCGACCAACGCCTGGCCCGAGCTCGCCGATCTGTACCAGGACCTGTTCGAGAAGCGCGAGGACGCCCAGGTGAAGCGCCTCGCCGCGAAGAGGCTCGCCCGGGTCGCGGAGGAGGAGCTCCACGACGCGGCGAGGGCCGAGCAGGCCTACCGCGGGTGCCTGCAGCTCGGCGGCGACGACTTCGAGGTGCTGACCGCGCTCGATCGCATCTACACGCAGTACATGGAGTGGGATCGCCTCGTCGACATCCTCGAGATGCTGGCGACGACGGTGCCCTCGGACGAGGAGAAGGTCGCGTACATCTACCGCATGGGCACGGTGTTCGAGACGCAGATGGACGAGCCGGAGAAGGCCCGCGTCGCGTACCACAGGGTCGTCGACAAGCTCGATCCGAGCCACCGCGACTCGCTCGATCGCCTCGAGATGATCTACGCGAACCGGGAGGCCTGGACCGAGCTCTACGCGATCTACGAGAAGATGAAGGAGTCCACGCAGAGCGAGGCCGCGCAGGCGGATCTCTACGCCAAGCTGGGCGTGATCGCGTCGGACTGCCTCGGCGACATCCCGCGCGCCATCGAGCTGTGGAAGAACGTCCTGGATATACGCGGCGAGGATCCGCTCGCGCTCGACGCCCTGGCGGACATGTACTCCCGCCAGGAGAACTGGTCCGATCTCGTCGACATCCTCGAGCGGGCCGTGACGATCGCCGACGACACCGACACGCGCGTCCGCCTCTACAGCCAGCTCGGCATGGTCTGGGGCCAGTGCCTCTCGCGCGACAGGAACGCGCTCGACAACTGGCAGAACGTGCTCGGGATCGAGCCGACGAACATCCCCGCGCTCCAGGCGATCGCCGGGATCTACGAGGCGAACAAGGAGTGGGACGACCTCATCGACGCGCTCGAGCGCATCATCTCCGCCGGCGCGTCCCAGTTCGAGGTGGCGCAGCTCAAGGGCTACTTCGCCAAGCTCGGGACGATCCTCGACAAGACGCTCGAGCGGCCCATGGACGCCATCGACGCGTGGCGCAAGGCCGCGGAGCTCGATCTGACCGACCTCGGGCCGCTCACCGCGCTCGAGCAGCTCTACTCGGCCCAGGCGATGTGGGAGGAGCTCGTCGTCGTGCTCGGCAAGAAGGGCGAGGTCCTCGAGGGCGACGCGCAGATCGAGACCTGGCTGGAGCAGGCGAAGATCATCGAGGAGAAGCTCGAGGAGCCGCGGCAGGCGCTCAAGCCGTACGGGCGCATCATCGACGTCGCGCCGCTCCACGTCCACGCGTTCGAGCGGATGGTGGAGATCCTCACCGATCAGGACAAGTGGGACGATCTCATCAAGCTGTACTCGACCCGCCTGAACTTCACGGGCGAGCCGGCGGATCAGGTCGCGCTGATGCACAAGGCCGCGGCAATCTACGAGGACAAGCTCAGCCAGCCGGAGAACGCGTTCCAGGTCATGCAGCGCGCGTTCGAGACGGACTACTCCAACGACGAGACGGCGAAGCACCTCGAGCGGCTCGCGTCGATCACCGACAGCTGGAACGAGCTGCTCGCGTCCTGCAACCAGGTGCTGCAGTCGATCCAGGACAAGAAGACGCAGGTCAACCTGTGCCTGAAGATCGGCAAGTGGTACGCGGACGAGCTCGGCCACCCCGAGTACGCGATCGCCTACTACCAGCAGGTCCTCCAGCTCGACGCCGACAACGTGCGGGCCCTCACGCTCATGGGGCAGCTCTACCGAGGGACCAAGCAGTGGGCGGAGCTCGTCGAGGTGCTCGGGAGGGCCGTCTCCGCCGAGCAGGAGCCCGACAGGAAGAAGGCGATCTACGTCGAGCTCGGCCAGATCTACGAGGAGTACCTCTCCGACCTGCCCGAGGCCCGCAAGGCCTACAAGCAGGCGCTCGACATCGACCCGGGCCTGGAGGCCGCGCTCAACGCCCTCGAGCGGATGTTCGCGGCCTCGCAGAACTGGCGCGAGCTCATCCCCGTGCTGCGGCGCAAGCTTGACGTGCTCGCCGAGCCGGAGCAGATCGTGGCGACCCGGCTGCGGATCGCGGAGATCTTCGAGGATCAGCTCGGCGACGCGCAGTCCGCGATCGACGAGTACCGCAAGAACCTCGAGGTGGAGCAGGGCAACATGCCCTCGCTCAAGGGGCTCGAGCGGCTCTTCTCGAAGGCGAGCCAGTGGCAGGATCTCCTCGACGTGCTGGAGATCCAGCTCGAGTACGCGACGAGCGAGCGCATCCGGATCGAGCTTCTGACGCGCGTCGCGTCCATGCTCGAGGAGGAGTTCCTCAGCCCGGACAAGGCGATCCCGAAGTACGAGCAAATCCTGGAGATCGATCCGGCGCACGAGAGCGCGTTGGGCGCGCTCGAGCGGCTGTACCGCTCGGCGCGTCGTTGGCAGGATCTCATCGCGACGCTCGAGCGGCACGTCGTCGCCACGAATGATCGCGACGCGCGGATCGGCCTGTACGGCGCCATCGGCGTCGTCTACGCCGCGGAGCTCGACGACAACGATCGCGCGATGGAGGCGTACCGGGCCATCCTGGACATCGATCCGGAGCACCTCGAGGCGCTGGACCAGCTCTCGCGGGCGCAGGTCAAGGCCGAGGACTGGAGCGGGGCCCACGAGACGATGCGCAGGCTCGCCGACACGCTCACGGACGCGGAGGCCAAGGTCGACCTCTACTACCGCCTCGGCAAGCTGAACGAGGAGAACCTCATGGACCGCGCCACCGCGGTCGAGCACTTCCGGTCGGCGATCGACATCAACGCAGGGCACCTGCCGAGCCTCGAGGCGCTGAGCAGGATCCACCTCGACGAGGGCGAGTGGCTGGCCGCCGCGCGCGTCCTGGACGCGGAGCAGCAGCACACGGAGAACACCCGCCAGAAGTCGAGGCTGCAGTTCGAGCTCGGCGAGCTGACGCGCGACAAGCTCATGGACGAGGACACGGGGATCCAGTGGTTCGAGCGGTCGCTCGAGTCGGATCCCGACAACCAGAAGGCCGCGGAGCCGCTGGTAGACGTGTACATCGCGCGCGAGCGGTGGCAGGACGCCGAGCGGCTCTTGGACATGCTGCTCCGCCTCGGCGGGAAGCGCGACGCGCGCGAGCTCCAGCCGCTCCACAGGAAGCTGGGCCTCGTCGCAGACAAGGTCGGCAACCTCGAGAAGGCGCTCAAGGCGTACCAGACCGCGTACGACATGGACACCGCGCACCTGCCGACGCTCCTGGCGCTCGCCGACGTGCTGTACCGGCAGTCCGAGTGGGACAAGGCGTTCAAGCTGTACCAGATGGTGCTCGTGCACCACAGGGAGGCGCAGGGCAAGGACGAGATCGTAGACATCTTCTACCGCCTCGGGCGCATCAAGGCGGAGGTGCAGGAGCGGCGCAAGGCGCTCAACATGTTCGACAAGGCGCTGGAGATCGATCCCGCGCACAAGCCGACGCTCGAGCAGGTCGTCGCGCTCCACGAGGAGCAGAAGAACTACGAGCAGGTCATCCACTTCAAGAAGATCCTCGTCGACAACGCGACCGACGACGACGACAAGTTCCAGCTGCTCGTCGACATCGGCGACATCTGGCAGGAGAAGATGAAGAACCCGCAGAAGGCGATCTCGTCCTACGCGGAGGCTTCGGAGCTCAAGCCGGAGAACCGGCCGGTGCTGCACAAGATGCTGCCCCTGTACCAGTCCACCAAGCAGTGGCAGAAGGTCGTGGAGATCATCGGGCGCGTCGCGGAGATGGAGGAGGACCAGGACAAGCTCGGCCGCCTCTACTACTCGATGGCGGTCATCTACCGCGACGAGATCAAGAGCGCCGACGACTCGGTCGAGCTGTTCAACAAGTCGCTCGACGCGAGCCTCGAGAACCTCAAGTCGTTCGAGGCGGTCGACAGGATCCTGACGCAGAAGAAGGACTGGAAGGAGCTGGAGCGCAACTACCGCAAGATGCTCCACAGGATCGCGGGCAAGGACCGCAAGGACCTCGAGATCAACCTGTGGCACTTCCTCGGCGAGATCTACCGCTCCCGCATGGGGCAGTTCGACTCCGCGGCCGAGGCGTTCAAGATGGCGTCGTCCCTGGATCCAGACAACGTCCTCCGGCACGAGATCCTGGCCGAGCTGTTCATGAAGATGCCGGATCGCCTGAACGACGCCGTCGCCGAGCACCAGGAGCTGATCCGGAAGAACCCCTACCGGGTCGACTCCTACAAGGCGCTGCGCAAGCTGTACTTCGACCACCGGCAGTACGACAAGGCGTGGTGCCTCTGCGCGACGCTGTCGTTCCTCAAGAAGGCCGATCCGGAGGAGCAGCAGTTCTTCGACCAGTACAGGACGCGCGGCACGATCCGGGCGCAGGCGCGGCTCGACAACGAGATCTGGGTGAAGAACCTGTTCCACCCGGACGAGTCCGTGTTCATGGGCAAGATCTTCGAGCTCGTCACGCGCGCCGTCCGCACCGTCAAGGTGCAGCCGATCAAGGCGTTCGGGCTCAAGAAGACCCAGAAGCGGCCGCCGAACGACACGCTCACAATATCGAAGACCTTCTACTACGCGACGCAGGTCATCAACCTGCCGGTCGTGCCGGAGCTGTACGTCCAGGAGGATCGCCAGGGCGGGCTCAACTTCGCGCTCACGGATCCGATGGCCTCGGCGTGCGGCGCCAGCCTGATGTCGGGCTACTCGCCGCAGGATCTCCTGTTCATCGTGACGAAGCACCTGTCGTACTACCGGCCCGAGCACTACATCCGCTGGGTGCTGCCGACGCAGGCCGAGCTGAAGCTCCTGCTCCTCGCGTCGCTGAAGATCGGCGCCCCGGACTTCAAGCTGCCGGAGGACAAGTCCGGCGTGCTCGCGCAGTACGTCGACGTGCTCCGGCAGAACCTCTCCACGATGGAGGCGGAGAACCTCGGCAAGGTCGTCCGCCGGTTCATCAAGTCCGGGGAGCAGGCCGACATCAAGAAGTGGGTCCGCTCGCTGGAGCTCACGGCGTGCCGCGCCGGCTACCTGCTCGCCAACGACCTGGAGACCGCGGCCAAGATGATCCAGGCCGAGACGGGCGGCGTGGACGACATCCCGCCCAAGGAGAAGATCAAGGAGCTCGTGCTGTTCAGCGTGTCCGAGGAGTACTTCAAGCTCCGCGAGGCGCTCGGCATCGTGATCGGATCCTGATCGAACGGCGCGCGGTTCGCCGCGCAGATGAACAGCGCGGCCACGATAGAAGAAGAGGCCATCCCCATATCGTGGCCGCGGATTTCACATCCGCGGCGATGAGCGGGGGATCGGACCCGCCTTCGCGCTTCGCGCTTCGGCGCGGCAAGCCGATCCGACGGATCGGACGGATCCGGCCGATCGAGTGCCGACGGCGTCCCGCGCATGAAAAAACCCGCGCATGAAAACACCCGCGCATGAATTGCGCGGGCTGGAGGATGGAGAGGCTTGGGGTTCAGTCCTCGAGCTCCAGGTCAGGCCAGATGGTTCCTGCCGCGTGGTGGCGCTCCTGGTTCGAGATGTAGGCCACCGTGCGATCCAACTCTGACGAGCTGACGCTGAACGCGCCGTAGCCGGTCTGCCACGAGAAATCGGGAAAGCTCGATACCTCGCGCCGGATCGTCAAGGTCAACGCCGCTTTCAGCCCGCGCACGAGCTCGGCGACGGAGAGGTCGGGGCGATATCGCACCAGCAGGTGGACATGGTCGGGTGCTCCGCCGAGCGCGAGCACGGCGGAGCCCAGCGCGTGCGCCGTGTCGGCGGCTTGCCGGGACAATCGAAAGAGAAGCGCGCTGTCGAGGACTGCGGCGCGGTTCTTCGTCGCCCAAACCACGTGCACGTACAGCACGGCGTGGGAGTGCCTGGTTGCGAACAGCTTCACGTTCTTGTCGGTTCCCTTCTCCAGCCCGCGCAATTCATGCGCGGGGCAGAATGGCACGGCGCCCCTCTTCTTCCTCCAGCCCGCGCAATTCATGCGCGGGCGTGATCGGGTCGGCGCGGGCGGTAGCCGTTTGCGATCGCCCCGTCATCTGTATCGGACGATCCGGGCGGGAGTTGCCGGAAATCGACGTTCCACACAGGTTGGTGCAGCGCGGGCGCGATTGGATGATGGAGAGGCTCGGGTGCCGACGGCGTCCCGCGCATGAATTGCGCGGGCTGGAGGAAACGGCCATAGTCCGCGCATCGGTGGTATGATCCGTTCATCACGGGGGTGAGAGATGATCACGAGCAGAGACCGTTTGTCGGCGCCGCGGGTCCGCTGGTTCTTTGCTCTGGTCGCTTCTGTCTCTTCCGTCGCTTCCGTCCCTTGGCTTGGCGGCTGCTCGAGCGACAAAAGCGACCCAAGCGACGCAAGCGACGTGGACTCTGATTCTGATACCGACACGGATACCGATACCGACACCGATACGGACTCTGATACCGACAGCGACACCGACACCGATACCGACGCGGACACGGATTCCGACGCGGATTGGTGCCGCGCTCCTGAGGAGGCCTAAGGCCGCCTCGAAGGGCGCAGCCTGGAGTGACAAGCCGCAGAAAAAATGGCTTCCGACAGCGCGCCCGATCGGTCGGATCCAGCACGCAACGCGGCCGAGGGTATTCTTCTTGACACACGCTCCCAAGCGCCGTACATAAGTCGGCGCGACGGTTGTTACAGCTCTTGCCACTCAACCCCGATACGGAATTGCACACAGGGCGCAGCGAGATGCGCCGCAAAAACAAGACAGAGAAGAAAAGAGAACCAAGAGGAACCACATGCATCTGAGAGATCTCAAGAAGAAGCCCATCTCCGAGCTCACCACGATGGCGAACGAGTACAACATCGAGGGCGCGGCCGGAATGCGCAAGCAGGAGCTGATCTTCGCGCTCTTGCAGGCCCAGTCCGATCAGAACGGCGTCATCACCGGCGAGGGCGTGCTCGAGACCCTGCCCGACGGGTTCGGCTTCCTGCGCGCGCCGGACTACAACTACCTCCCGGGGCCGGACGACATCTACGTCTCCCCGTCTCAGATCCGGCGGTTCAACCTCAGGACCGGCGACATCGTCGCGGGACAGATCCGGCCGCCCAAGGAGTCGGAGCGCTACTTCGCGCTGCTCAAGGTCGAGACCATCAACCACGAGGCGCCAGAGGTCGCGCGGTCCAAGATCCTCTTCGACAACCTGACGCCGCTCTACCCGGACGCGCGCTTCAACCTCGAGACCCCGGACAAGCCCAACGACTCGACGCGCATCATCGACCTCCTGTGCCCGATCGGGAAGGGGCAGCGCTGCCTCATCGTGTCGCCGCCGCGCGCCGGCAAGACCGTCCTCTTGCAGGATCTCGCGAACGCCATCTCCACGAACCACCCCGAGGCGAAGCTCCACGTGCTGCTCATCGACGAGCGGCCCGAGGAGGTCACCGACATGGCGCGGAACGTGGACGGGGAGGTGATCAGCTCCACCTTCGACGAGCCCGCGCAGCGGCACGTCCAGGTCGCAGAGATGGTGCTCGAGAAGGCGAAGCGCCTCGTCGAGCACAACCACGACGTCGTGATCCTCCTGGATTCCATCACGCGCCTCGCGCGCGCCTACAACACGGTCGTCCCGCCGTCGGGCAAGATCCTCTCCGGCGGCGTCGACTCCAACGCCCTGCACAAGCCGAAGCGGTTCTTCGGCGCGGCGCGGAACATCGAGGGCGGCGGCAGCCTCACGATCGTCGCCACCGCGCTCGTCGACACCGGATCGCGCATGGACGAGGTGATCTTCGAGGAGTTCAAGGGGACGGGCAACAGCGAGATCCACCTGGATCGCAAGCTCATGGAGAAGCGGATCTTCCCGTGCCTGGACATCAACAGGTCCGCGACGCGCAAGGAGGAGCTGCTGCTCGACAACTTCGTCCTGCAGCGCGTCTGGCTGCTGCGGCAGCTCCTGCACCCGCTGAACGTGATTGACTCGATGGAGTTCTTGTTGGACAAGCTCCGTAGGACGAAGAGCAACAAGGAGTTCCTCGAGTCGATGAACCAGTAGACGTGGGGTGAGAACCGGGCTATTCACGTCCGGCGAATCCACGAGAGGTAGTGAGATGAAGAAGGGTATCCATCCGAAGTACACGGCGATCACGATCAGCTGCGCCTGCGGCAACACCGTGAAGACCCGCTCGACCAACGGGCAGGACATGACGCTGGAGATCTGCTCCGAGTGCCACCCGTTCTACACCGGGAAGCAGAAGCTGCTCGACTCGGCCGGGCGCATCGAGCGCTTCCGGAAGAAGTACGCCGGCCAGAAGAAGCCCGCGTAGTGTCCCCGTCCCCCGTGCCCAAGGGCAAGTGCGCCCCTGTCGGAGGCCAGGCCGTGATGGAGGGCGTGATGATGCGCTCGCCCCGCAGCCTGGCGATCGCCGTCCGCCGCCCCTCGAACGAGATCGTCGTGAAGGAGGCGGTGTGGCGTTCGATCTGGGACCGGCTGACGTTCCTGCGCTGGCCCTTCCTCCGCGGCACGGTCGTCATGATCGAGGCGATGGTCAACGGGATGCAGGCCCTGAGCTTCTCGGCCAAGGAGGCGATGCCCGCGGAGGAGAAGGGCGGCGGCAAGGACGGCTCGGGCGAGACGGGCGGCGCGTTCCTGGCGCTGCCGGTCATCGTGAGCACGCTGCTCGCCGTCGGGCTGTTCAAGTTCCTGCCGCACATGGCCGCGACGTACGCCGGGGTCCTCCTCGGCGACGCGAAGCTGACGGTCGACGATCTGGCCTACCATTTCGTCGACGGGGCGGTGAAGATCCTCATCTTCGTCGCCTACATCGCGGCGATCAGCCTCATGAGGGACATCCGGCGCGTCTTCGAGTTCCACGGCGCGGAGCACATGTCCATCTACACGTACGAGGCCGGCGAGCCGCTGACGGTCGAGCACGCGCGCCGGAAGTCGAGGCTGCACCCCCGCTGCGGCACGGCGTTCCTGATGGTCGTCATCCTCGTCTTCATCGTCGTGTCGGCGCTCATCATGCCGTTCGCGCCCGAGTGGGCGAAGCCCGGAGACGACAAGCCCTGGTTCAACCACCTGCTCATCGTGCTCCTGAAGCTGCCGCTCCTGATCCCGGTCGCCGGCCTGGCCTACGAGTTCAACAGGTTCGCCGGCCGGAACGCGTCGCACCCCCTCGTCAAGCCGCTGCTCGTCCCCGGCCTGGCGATGCAGCTCCTGACGACGCGTCCTCCGGACGACGCGCAGCTCGAGGTCGCGCTCGTGGCGCTGCGCACGGCGCTGTGGCGGGAGAAGGTGGGCGAGTCGGTGCCCGAGGACGAGGCGCCGCGGGTCTTCAGCGACTTCGCCGCGTTCGAGAGCGAGGGACCGCAGCTCGAGCCCGCGGGGGCGAACGCCTGAAGGTTGGTGGCTGTCATGCTGGACAAGCTCGCGAAGATCGAGGAGCGGTTCGAGGAGATCGAGCGCAGGCTCTGCGATCCGGCGGTGATCTCGAACAGGGAGGCGTTCAGGGAGCTGTCCCGCGAGCGCGCGGCGCTCGACGAGCTCGTGCCGACCTACCGCGACTACAAGAGGCTGCTGGCGGATCTCGGGGAGTACGAGGAGGGCGCGAGCTCCGGCGACCCCGAGCTCAAGGAGCTCGCCGAGGCCGAGCTCCCCGGGTTGCGGGCGAAGCGCCAGGCGCTCGAGGATCGGATCAAGCTCCTCCTCCTTCCGCGCGACCCCAACGACGACAAGAACGTCATCCTCGAGGTCCGCGCCGGAACCGGCGGCGAGGAGGCCTCGCTGTTCGCGGCGGAGCTGTTCCGCATGTACCAGAAGTTCGCGGAGTCGAGCGGGTGGCGCGTCGAGCTCATGAGCGCGTCGGAGACAGACAGCGGCGGCTTCAAGGAGGTCATCGCCAACATCTCCGGCAAGGACGTGTTCGCCTCGTTCAAGTACGAGAGCGGGGTCCACAGGGTGCAGCGGGTTCCCCAGACCGAGAGCCAGGGCCGGATCCACACGTCGGCCGTGACCGTCGCCGTGCTCCCGGAGGCGGAGGACGTCGAGGTCCACATCGACGAGGACAAGGAGCTCCGCATCGACGTCATGCGCGCCGGCGGCCCCGGCGGGCAGTGCGTGAACACGACCGACTCGGCGGTGCGCATCACGCACCTCCCGACCGGCCTCGTCGTCATGTGCCAGGACGAGAAGTCGCAGCACAAGAACCGCGCCAAGGCGCTGAAGATCCTGCGGGCGCGGCTGTTCGACAAGATCCAGGCGGAGAAGAACGCGGAGCGCGCGGCGGAGCGCAAGAGCCAGGTCGGCACCGGCGATCGCTCGGAGCGGATCCGCACGTACAACTTCCCGCAGAGCCGCGTGACCGACCACCGCGTCGGCCTGACCCTCTACAAGCTCGAGGAGATCCTCGCCGGAAACATAGGAGAGTTCGTCGGCTCCATCCGGGCGCACTTCCAGGCGGAGGCGCTGAAGAGCGAGAACGCGGACTGAGTAGGGGCGGGGGCTCGCCCCGCCCGCCGCATGATCAGAAATCGTAGAAGACGACGATGGACAGGCAGTGGAACTCGTTGTCGGAGCTCTGCGACACGACGGTGTCCTTGATGACGAACCCCGGATTGCTCCGGATCCACGCCGTGATCTGCTCGCCCAGATCCTCGCGTTCCTTCGCCTTCGTCGCCGAGAAGACCTTCACCCCCTTGTAGTCCACCATGCCCACGCTCCTTGCTCCCGCGCCGCGTGTCCCCCTTGAACCGCGTGTCTTCGGCCGACCTTTGTACTATGAATGCGGGCTGGACGACAAGGCCAGCCCGCCGGGTTGCCCGCGGGCCCTCGCGGCGATATGTTGCGTGGCGAGATCAAGGCATTGGCGAGAGGAGCGAAGAGATGGGCGAGGTCGACTGCGTCTTCTGCAAGATCGTGAGCGGGGCGATACCGGCGAAGAAGCTCTACGAGGACGACGCCGTCGTCGCGTTCGACGACGCCCACCCGGCCGCGCCGATCCACTTCCTCGTCATCCCGAAGATCCACGTCGACACGCTCGACGACGTGGGGAAGGAGCACGCGCCGCTGCTCGGGAGGATGCTGGTCGTCGCGGCGAGGCTGGCGCGGGAGAAGGGCGTCGGCGCGACCGGCTACCGCCAGGTGATCAACTGTCGCAAGGCGGCCGGGCAGGTCGTGTACCACCTGCACGCGCACGTCCTCGGCGGCCGCGACATGCGCCGGATGGGGTGACGGCGAGATGACGACGAACGACAAGCCCGAGGGAGAGGCCGCGCCCCGCGCGAAGCGCAGGCCCCCGAACGTGCGGTGGATGGCGCTCGGCGCGCTCGTGATCGTCGGCGGGGTCACGCTCGGCGAGAGCCTCGTGGTGACCCACATCGTCGAGAAGAGCGAGGCGCTCTCGAAGGCGTACCACTCACAGGACGCGAAGATGGCCAAGGGCGAGGAACTGACCGACGAGGAGAAGGCCGACCTGCGCGGCGCGCTCCTCGGCGACACGACCCTGCTCGGCGGCCTCGCCGCGATGCTCGTGCTCCTGCCCTTCGGCGCGGGCGTGCTCGTCGGGAGGCTCACGGGCTCGGCGCGTGACGCCGCGATCACCGTCGCCGTGGGCATGGCCGTCGGCTTCGCCTACGAGGGCACCGGCGTCGTCGCGATCGCCTTAGGCGCGGTGATCTACTTGGGCCTCGGGGCGCTCGCCGGACTCGTCGGGCGGCGCCTCGGCGCGCGGCGCGAGGCTGCGGCGAAGAACCCCTGAAATACGTGTTTTTTGGGCACGTTATGCTCATCTTGAATTGACCGAAAAAGGCGTGCGTGATAGAAACGGACCGGCTCGTGAGCCGGTCCTGCACAGGAGGCGCGTACGGATCCCGAATCCAAGCGGGAGTGGAAGAAGGCGGGTCGTCTTTCCGCCGTCGGCTTGGAGATGGGGTTCGCGATTCTCATCGGGGTGCTGGGCGGACAGTATCTGGACGACGTGTTCGATACCGCCCCGGTGCTGTTCTGGATCGGCTTCGCGGTTGGTTTGGGAGCGGCGGCGAAAGCAGTTTACGACGGCTTGCGGGTGGCATCCAGAACCGTGGTCCCGGACGATGAAAAAAATTCTAAGAAGATTTGAGCCCTACGCCATCCTCTGGGGAGTCGGGGCGGCGATCTTCGCCGCGCTCCGCCTCGGTCCGGACGATCTCGTCGGCGTCGCGTTCGGAACCGCGCTCGCCTTGGCGAACTGGTTCGTCTTCAACTGGGCGGGGCGGCGCGTCGCGGCGCTCGGCGACAAGGGGCGCTTCGGGTTCTTCCTGGTGGTGAAGACCGGCTCCCTGCTCGCCGTCATCTGGCTCATCCTGGCGACCGAGATCGCATCCCCGCTGGGCATGCTCCTCGGGCTCTCCGCCCTGGTTTTCGGCCTTCTGGCGCGCAGCACGGTACAGGTTCTTGCTGAGGGCAACGCAGCACTGCGGGAGGAACGGTAGATGCCGCACGGCGTGAGCTGGTTCGACTACATCTTCACCGCGATGGGCGAGTGGCGCACGCGGCTGCAGGAGCTCATCGGCACGTCCTACATCGACCACGCCGACATCTCCGTGCAATACGTCGTCGGGTTCGCCTTCGTCGCGGCGCTGCTGATCATGCTCGTGCTGATCGCGCGGCGGAAGTTCAGCGCCACGCGCGGTCTCATCCCGGACAACCGCCTGAACCTGCGCACGTTCTTCGAGATGATGATCGAGGGCGCGCTCGCCACGATGGAAGGGATCATGGGCCGCAAGGCCGCGCGCTTCTTCCTCCCGCTCATCGCGGCGAGCATGTTCATCATCTTCTTCTCGAACTTCATAGGGCTCATCCCCGGGTTCACGCCGCCGACGGGGAACCTCAACATGACGCTCGCGATGGCGCTCGTCATCTTCTTCACGACGCACATCTGGGGCATCAAGGAGCACGGCGTCATCAAGTACTTCGCGGAGTGGTGCGGCCCGTTCCGCAAGTGGTGGGCGCTCCCGTTCATGCTGTTCTTCTTCGCGATCGAGGCGGTCAGCCACCTCGCGCGGCCGGCGTCGCTGTCCATCCGACTGATGGGCAACATGTTCGCCGATCACGCGGTGGTGGCGTCGTTCACGCTCCTGTGCCCGATCCTCGTGCCGGTGCCGGTGCTGCTCCTCGGGGTGCTCGTGTGCATCGTGCAGACGGCGGTGTTCTGTATTCTATCGGCGGTGTACATCGGTATGGCTGTTGCTCACGAAGAGCATTGAACCTGCGAGAAAAGGAGAGCTGACATGCAGATGCGCAAGGTGCTGTCCCTGTTGACCGTTGCCCTCATCACGTTGGTGGCCACCGCGGCGTTCGCCGAAGGCGAGGCGGAGGCCGGGGCGGTCCTGGACCAGGGCTGGAGGGCGCTCGGCGCCGGGCTCGCGATCGGGCTCGCGGCGTTCGGATGCGGCATCGGCCAAGGAAACGCGATCGGCGCCTGCCTGACCGGCATCGCCCGCAACCCCAAGGCGGACGCCCAGATGTTCCCCAAGCTCATTCTGGGTCTCGCGATCATCGAGTCGCTCGCCATCTACGCTTTGATCATCGCCTTCATGGTCAAGCCGTGAGCGAAACGCGGTTCCTCACCGCGCTGGCTTTTTTGGGTTTGGGCGCTGCGTTCATCGGTTGCGGAAACGCTGTTCCGTCGCCTGCCGCGGCGGTCGGGGAGGGCGAGACGAGGTTCGACGTGCCGGCGCCTCTGCCCGTCTCGATGGAGCAGGACGTCACCGAGCGCGTCGAGATCAAGACCTCCATGGGGAGCATCGTCGTGGGGCTGTACGGTGACGCCGCGCCGGACACCGTGAAGAGCTTCCTCTCGTACGTCGACAGGGGGTTCTACAGCGGCAAGATCTTCCACCGCGTGATCCCCGGCTTCATGATCCAGGGCGGCGGCTTCGACGCGGCGCTCGAGCGCGCGGAAACGGATCCGCCGCTCCGGCTCGAGATCATCCCCGGGCTGAAGCACGAGGCCGGGATCATCTCCATGGCGCGCACCTCGGATCCGAACAGCGCGACGAGCCAGTTCTTCATCTGCGTGTCCGCGGCGACGCAGCTCAACGGCGGCTACGCGGCGTTCGGGCACGTCGAGGAGGGCTTGACCGTCGCGCTGGAGATCTCCTCCGTGCCCACGCAGACCGTCACGGGAGAGCGCGGCGAGATGAACGACGTGCCGACGCAGCCGGTCGTCATCGAGCACGTCAGGCGCTTGGGCCTCGAGAGCGCGCCGCAGGGTGACGCAGGGCCGTGACGCCCCCGGCGGGGTCAGGGCTCCTCGTCGGCGCTGTTCCAGTCCACGAAGACCCGCAGCTCCTCGGAGAACTTCCGCAGGTCCGTTTCCAGGATCTTGATGGCGAGGCCGCCGGTCGTGTTGTACGCGTTGAGGCCGTGCTTGCGTATCCATCGGCGAATCGTTTCATTCGATACGCGGCACATCTGTGCGACCTGCTTGACGGAAAAAACCCGCTCGGACGATGGCTTTTTCATTTTTTCCCCTTTTACAGATCCATCATAGTTGAACTTTTATAATAATATAGCATTTTTGCCCGTTTCGTCAAGTCCGATTGGAAACTACAGCCGTGGAGGGCGTGGCGTCAATTCAGCGTTTTTCGGACGTTGCTACGGTTTCGGTCGCCGCAGCCGGGGCTTGGAAATCAGTCGCTGATCTGTCCTGACAGGTACTCGGAGATGATGTTCCAGTTGTCGATGGTCCGAGATTTTCGGCAGCCCCAGACGTTGCAGAGCGCGACGATGTGGCTGTCCGTGCGCGCGGGGGACAGGAACAGCTTCACGAGATCGCCGCCGTTCGGCGATATCGCAGGATCGCAGTGGCACTTCGCGAGGACGGGGAGCAGCACGTTGCAGATTGGGCAGCGCACGTTGAGCTTCGTGCCGGCCGGCCAGTCCGTCTTGCCCTTCTTCGAGCTGTCGCCGTGGAACGGGGAGAGGTATACGATGCCCGCGTTGCCGCGGCCGTCCGTGAGCTGGAGCTTGATCCCGGGGTAGCCGTCGAACATCTCGTTGTCGTTGTCGACGAGGTTGTGGCCGTTCTGGCAGAACGCCTGCGTGACCACGATGAAAACGTCGTCGACGTGCTTGATCGACGATTCCGGAGGAGGCACGGAGGCGATCTTCAGGCGGCCCTTGTCGACGTCCTTTTTCGGCATGGCGCTCCTCTCACAGGCGCATCACTCTAGCGCGGTGATGATCACACCTATTCCAGTCGACAGCAGGAAGTCAAGGCGCAAAGAATGCGTTTCGCGTTCAGTCGGCGGCGGGTTTCGAGGCGCGCCCCACGAGCTTGCGGTACAGGTGCTTCCCGAGGCTGTCGATCATGAGGCGCTCGACGCGGTTCTCGATGTCGCCCCGCTGGGTGTCGTTCTCGTACAGGAACTTGATGCCCATCCCCGCCGGCTCGTCGGCGGTCGCGGTTTCGCTGGAGACGATCCACTGGACCTTGCCGCGCAGGACGATGGGGTTGTCGAGCGTCGGGATGACGAGCTTGAAGAGGAACTCCGTCCCAATGTCCAGCGGCTTCTGCGTCTTGATGAAGGTCCCGCCGCGGCTGATGTTGCGGGTGTAGTCGGCGAAGAACGTGTTGAGCCTGCGGTACTCGACCTTCAGCTCGATGGGAGCTCTCGGGTAGTCCCTTCGATCGGAATTGTCGTCGTCCAAAGCAGAATCCTCACTTTGCTGCGTTACGCAAATCCGCCAACGCAGTATAGCGCAGCCGGCCATGGCAGATCCAGTATCCCGGTACGCCTGCCGGAGGTTCGATTGACCTCGCCCCGCATTTGGGCCAGAAGAGGTGCCATGAAGCTGTTCGTCAAGACGTTCGGCTGCCAGATGAACGCCCACGACACCGCGCGGATCTTCGACATCATGCGGCGCGCGGGCTACGCGCGGACCGACGATCCCCGGGAGGCGGACGTCGCGCTCGTCAACAGCTGCACGGTCCGGGAGAAGGCGTGGCACAAGGCGATCTCCGAGACGGGGCGCCTCCGGCTGCTGAAGGGGCGCGCTCGCGACGTCGTCGTCGGCATCGTCGGATGCGTCGCGGAGCAGGAGGGGGCGAGGATCTTCTCGCTGATACCGGGCGTCGATTTCGTGGCCGCGCCGGATCACTACGCCGCGCTGCCGGCGCTCGTCGAGGAGGTCCGCCGGGAGCGGTCGACGCGGGCGCTCACCGGGTTCGACGAGGGCGCGGCGGGCGACTTCCTGGCGGCCGACACCTCGAGCGCGGGCGGATCGCCGCTCGCGTTCGTCACGGTCATGAAGGGCTGCGACGAGCGCTGCGCGTACTGCATCGTTCCCACGGTCCGGGGACCCGAGCGCTGCCGGCCCGCGGAGGACATCGTCGAGGAGGCGCGCGCCCTGGTCGCCGCCGGCGTTCGGGAGATCACGCTCCTCGGGCAGAAGGTGAACGCGTACCGCCACGGCCAGGCGGACTTCGTCGCGCTGCTCGAGCGTTTGGACGAGGTCCCGGGGCTCGCTCGCCTGCGGTTCGTCTCGCCGCACCCCCGGCACATGGCGCCCGAGCTCACGGCGCTGTACGGCCGCCTCGCGACGCTGTGCGAGTCGATCCACCTGCCGCTGCAGGCGGGGTCGGACGCGGTGCTCGCGCGCATGCGGCGGCGCTACCGCGCGGAGGAGTACCTTGAGGTCGTGGACCGCCTGCGGCGCGGTTGCCCGTCGATCGCGATCACGACCGACGTCATCGTCGGCTACCCGGGAGAGACCGAGGCGGAGTTCGCGCAGACGCTCGAGGTCATCGAGCGGGCCCGCTTCAACGGCGCCTTCTCCTTCAAGTACTCCCCGAGGCCGGGCACGCCGGCGGCGAAGCTCGCCGACGACGTCCCCGCGGAGGAGAAGTCGCGCCGCCTCGATCTCGTGCACGAGCGGATGGAGCGGCTGGAGCGCGAGTGGCGCGCCTCCCTGGTCGGGGCCGTCCTCGAGGTGCTCGTCGTTCAGGAGGGGCGGCTCGACGGGCAGGTCGGCGGCCGGGCGCGGAACGGCCAGATCGTGAACTTCCTCGCGCCGGGAGGGAAGGGGCTCGCGGGGCTCGAGGGCGCGCTCGTCGGCGTCAAGGTGACCGCCGTCCACCCGCACAGCCTCGAGGGCGTCGCCGTATGAGCGCGGCGCGGGCGCACTCCTCGTCCAAGCGGTTCCTGATCGCCGTCCTCGTCTACGCGGCGGCCATCTTCGCGGTCTCGCACGTCCCGGGCAGGGAGCTCGCGCGTCTCGGCGTCCACGTCTGGGACAAGGCCGCCCACGCCGCGGAGTACGTCCCGCTCGGCGCGCTGCTCATGCTCTGGCTGACCTCGCGCTTCGGGCGCGGGGCCCGGCGCACGCACGGCCGTTCGTTCGCGATCGTCGTCGGCCTCGTGATCATCTACGGGGCGCTCGACGAGATCCACCAGCTGTTCATCCCGGGGCGGAGCTCGTCGTGGTCGGACGTCGCGGCCGATCTGCTCGGCGGGGTGATCGGCGCCTCGGTGACGCTCGCCTTCCGGCGGCGATCAGCCGGTGGCGGTCCCGAACCACTTGGCGAGCTCGATGCCGACGAAGAGGAACAGCGAGTCGAACTCCTCTCCGGCGATCCAGGAGGCCTGGACGATCGGCGCGATCGAGAATAGGCGCGTGACGCGGAACTCGTAGAGCACCCCCACCGCGAGACAGCCCGGGCCGCCGCCGCCCATCTCCCACTCGTGCTCGCCGCGGGCGTAGCCGAAGCCGAGCCCGACCGACGGACGGAGGCCGAGCCCCCGCCAGGGGTAGAAGGTCGCGTCGAGCAGGAGGTCGAACGCGCTGATCTTCGCCGTGTCGCTCTTCCCGCTGTAGATCTGGACCTGGAATCCGACGGCGAACCACTCGGCGAACGCGTCGCCGACCCGGAACGCCAGCCCGTAGGTATGCACCGGGCCCAGCGCCAGATCGCCGTGGCTGTCGTTGGCGGGAATCCAGGCCCGCGTCCGCGAGTACCCGATCGCGCCCCCGA
>JALNZK010000070.1 GCA_023229365.1 Pseudomonadota bacterium
TCGGTCGAGGAGATCGATCGTGTGCTGCGCGGGCTCGGGCGGCTCATGGGCGAGCTCGACAAGCTGCTCGGCGCGGACCTCGTCGTGCCGGCCGAGTCGTTCTTCGAGCGCCGCGAGCTGTCGCGGGCCGAGGTGCAGAACCCGTTCCGCGGCAACCCCGCGGCCGACGTCTTCGCCGCGCTCGGCGCGAGCCCCGCGCTCGAGGAGATCCTCTCGGCGCCCGCGCGCTTCGAGGCGGCGGGCAGGGCGGCGAGCGCGTTCCAGGTCGCCCGGCAGACCGGCGGCTGGCTGTTCGGCGCGATGGCGATCGACGACGGCCGCGACGGGCTGCGCCGGCTGCTCGCGGACCGGATCGTCGCGCAGGGCGGCGACGTGCACACCGGGTTGCGCGCCACGGAGATCGTCGTCTCGAAGGGCCGCGTGAAGGCGGTGCGCGTCGCCGGGCGCGAGGAGCCGCACCCGTGCCAGGCGGTGCTCACCGATCTGACGCCGCGCGAGCTCGCGCCGATGATCTCGCCGGGCGAGTGGCCGAAGCGGTTCCGGGTGCTCGCCGAGGAGGCGGCGGAGCAGTCGCTCGGGTACGCCGTCAACCTCGGGCTCGACGCCGAGGCCGTGCCGGCCGGGCTCGCGCAGACGGCGTTCGTATCGACCGGCAAGGGGACGGGCGACGCGCTCCTCAGGCTCGAGGTGATCCCGCAGGAGGACCCGGGCAAGGCCGCGATCCACGTCGCCTGCGTCGTGCCGCCCGGCGGCGAGGAGTCGCTCAGGACGGGCGCGCTCAGGGACGCGATCCTCGACAGGCTCAGGTGGCTCGTCCCGTTCCTCGACAACTACCTGCGCGCCGTGCACTCGCCGTTCGACGGGTTCGGGCCCACGGATCTCACGCAGAGCTCGAAGCTCCCCGCGCCGCCCGTGCCCCGCGCCGAGGAGGTGCCGCGCTGGCAGCTGCGCGTGGCCCCGCCCGGCGGCGATCTCGGGGTCGAGGGGCTGCCGTACCGCTCCGGCGTCAAGGGGCTCGTCCTCGCGGGATCGCAGGTCGTGTGCGGGCTCGGCACCGAGGGCGAGCTGATCGCCGCGTGGGGCGCCGCGCGCCTCGCGGGCAAGGTCGATCCCCACCGCGAGCGCGTCGTCCGCGCCATGCTGAACAAGGTCGAGGACTGAGCTCCGCGTCCCGCCGTTTGTTCGGAATTCACGCCCGATTCTGCTAGTTCCAGTGGGATGGACGACGGGAACCGAGCGGTCACGCGGCGCGCCGGGATCGTGGGCGTCGGCACGCTCGCGTCGCGGATCACGGGCCTCGTGCGGGACTCGGTGATCGCCGCCACCTTCCCCAAGGAGGCGATCGACGCGTTCCAGGTCGCCTTCATGATCCCGAACTCGTTCCGGCGCCTCACGGCCGAGGGCTCGTTCTCGATCTCCGTCACGTCGGTGTTCTCGAAGACCTGGGCCAAGGGCGATCTCGCGGAGTCGCAGCGGTTCGTCCGCGCGACCGCGGGCTTCGCGATCCTGTTCCTCACGCTCGTCACGGTCGCCGGGATGGCGGGCGCGCAGGGGCTGGCGTGGGCCGCCGGCTCGGGCTTCGCGAAGCACCCGGACAAGTTCGCGCTCGCGACCTCCCTGACCCGGTGGATGTTCCCGTACGTCCTGTTCGTGAGCCTCACGGCGTTCGCCATGGGCGTCCTGAACTCGGCCGGCAGGTTCTTCACGAGCGCGGTCTCCCCGCTCCTCCTCAACCTCGCGACCATCGGCTGCGCCGTCGGCCTCGCCACGTCGCTGCCCGCGCTCGGCCTCGATCCGATCTTCTCGCTCGCGATAGGGACGCTCGTGGGCGGCGTGGCCCAGCTCGTCATCCAACTCCCGCCGCTCCACAAGCTGAAGCTGCTCGTCCGGCCCACGCTCGACCTCGCCAACACGGGCCTGCGGAAGGTGCTGCGCATCACGCTGCCCATGGTGTTCGGCGCCGCGGCGTACCAGGTCGGCCTCTTCATCTCGAACTCCTTCGCCTCGACCCTCGGTCACGGCGCCGTGACGTACATCCAGTTCGCCGCGCGGCTCATGGAGTTCCCGCTCGCCGTGCTCGTGATGGCGATCTCCACCGCGGCGCTCCCGAGCCTCGCGGCGCTGCGCGGCAAGGGCGAGATGGAGGAGATGAAGGGCGTGTACACGCACGCGCTGCGGCTCGCGCTCTTCGTCACCACGCCGGCGATGATCGCGCTCATCGTGCTCGCGGAGCCGGTCATGACCGTGCTCTACCAGCGCGGGCTGTTCCAGCACGACGACGTCGTGAAGACCGCCGCGGCGCTGCGGTGGATGGCCGCCGGGATCTGCTCGATCGCGCTCCTCCGCCAGACCGTGCCGGTGTTCTACGCGCTCGAGCGCGTCCGGGTCCCGGTCGTCATGTCGTTCGCGAACATCGCGGCGTTCGTCGCGAGCGCCCTGCCGCTCATGCGGCTCTTCGGCCACGTGGGGCTCTGCATGGCGCTGTCGATCGCGGCGACGGTCCAGGCCGTCGGGCTCCTGATCGTGCTGCGGCTGCAGATAGGAAGGCTCGGGCTGGCCGACATGCTGGAGTCGTGGATCAAGATGCTCCTCGCCACCGTGCCCATGGGAGGCGCAATATACGGGCTCGCCCTGCTCGGGCGGTGGGAGAAGGGCGGCAACGATCCGCGGAACCTCGCCGTGCTCGCGGCGGCCGTGGTCGCGGGCGTCCTCGTCTACATGGCCGCGGCGCGGCTGCTCCGGGTGACGGAGCTCGGGGAGCTCGCCGCGGCGGTGCGGCGTCGGAGGAAGAGATGATCCGGATCGTGGAGACCGCGATCGTGTGCTCGGCCGGGAAGCTCGACGCGCTGCCGCCGCCGACCCTGCCCGAGGTCGCGTTCGCGGGCAGGTCGAACGTCGGCAAGTCGAGCCTGCTCAACGCGCTCACCAACCGCCGGGGGCTGTTCAAGGTCAGCGCGACGCCGGGCCGCACGCGGAAGATCTTCCACGCCGAGGCGCGCCTCTCGGACGGCGGCACGCTCTACGTCGTCGATCTGCCGGGCTACGGCTACGCGAAGATGTCGAAGGCCGCGCTCCGCGCGTGGGGCGGCCTCCTCGAGGGGTACCTCGCGGATCGCCCGACCCTCGTGCTCGTCGCGCTCCTCGTCGACTCGCGCCGCGGGCTCGAGGAGGAGGAGGGGGATCTGCTCGAGTACCTCGCGGTGCGGAGGATCCCGGTCGCGCTCGTGGCGACGAAGATCGACCGCCTGAAGAAGAGCGAGCGCAAGCTCGTGCTCGAGAGGCTGCGCAAGGAGACCGGGGTAGAGGTGATCGGCACGAGCGCGGAGGATCTGACCGGCATCGAAAGGCTGTGCGAGGTCGTGGCCCACGCCTGCGGCCATGGCACAACTGGCACAACTCGGCCCGCCTGACGGATCGGCGAATTCGCCGGAGTTACGACGAAAAATAGAAATCGACCCAGGGTGAGTCCGTTTGGCCCGCACCTTGCATAAGAGAGGAGTGGGTCGGAGGGGAGCGGGCTGCACCCGAGTCGCGGGTCCTCCTTAAGTCTCCTTCTGTCCGTTGGTTGGATGGCGCTCGGCCGTTCCCCTCCGATTCCCTCTTTCCTGGACCCGCTCGGGGTCGAGTCGGCGAATCAGCGCTTATGCAAAAGATCGATCACCGCCTCCCGGCAGCGATCCGCAAGCGCGGGGGCGTCCTTGAGCACGAGGCCGGTGGACGGGATCGGATCGCCGAACGCGATCTCGATCTTGCCGGGCCGGATCCGCCACTCACCGCGCCGCGAGACGGCACGGCCGCCGCGGATCGCCATCGGCACGACCGGCACCTTCGCCTGGATCGCGAGCCGGAACGCGCCCGGGTAGAACCGGCCGACGCTACCGTCGAGCGTGCGCTGCCCCTCGGCGAGCACCGCGATCGACACCCCGGCGTTCAGCATCTCGACCGCGCGCTTGAGCCCCTTGGCCGTGACCCGCGCGTCCTTCGGATCGACCGGGATCTGCCCGGCCGCCGTGATGAACGGCCCGAAGATCGGCCACGAGAAGTGGTCGACGTGCTCGAGCGAGCGGATGTAGCCCGGGATCGCCCGGTAGATTATGAACATGTCGAAAATGTTGACGTGGTTGATCACGTAGACGTAGGTCGCGGCCGCGTCGATCCGCTCGCGCCCGACGATGGATGGCCGAATCCCGGCAAGTCCGAGCACCGCGTCGCACATCAGCTTGAACACGGGATCGATGTTGCGCATGTCCGTCACCTTGGACACGGCCACGGCGAACGCGGCCCAGGCGGCGAGGTGCGGGACGCCGATCGACCAAAGCGCCGCGGAGCGCAGGCTGTCCCGGAGCCCGAACGGCGGTTGCGGCGTCGGATCGCCCGGGAACTCCGGCGAGTCGGCGTCGATGTGCGGGGTCGAGGTCATATCCTTGGGTAGAGCCGCAAGGGCGCGCAGGTCAAGAGCTATCTGGGGGTCGGGGGCGACCGGAAACCGCTGGCAAACCGCGTCCGGCTGCGTTACCATACCTCCAAGTGGCCATATGCCGCCTGCCATACTTGTATGGCAGTAAAGGGTATTGTGCTGTAACGCGTGGTTTGCTAGGTTGCCGCGGCCATGGGGCGGCGCCTGGTGCGGCGGGGTGGCCCCGGTGTGAGGATGCTATGAGAATCAAACGGTTGGAGATCAGCGGGTTCAAGTCGTTCTGCGATCCCACGCGGATCCTTTTCGATCAGTCGCTGACCGCGGTCGTGGGCCCGAACGGTTGCGGGAAGAGCAACATCGTCGACGCGATCCGGTGGGGGCTCGGCGAGCTTTCGGCGAAGAACCTGCGCGGCCGGGGAATGGAGGACGTGATCTTCAACGGCTCCGAGTCGCGCGGGCCGCAGTCCGTGGCCGAGGTCACGATCACGTTCGACAACACCGACGGCCTCTCGGACCCGGCGTACGCGGACTACCCCGAGGTCGCGGTCACGCGACGCCTCTACCGCGGCGAGACGAGCGACAGCGAGTACTTCATCAACAAGGCGCCGTGCCGCCTGAAGGACATCACCGACCTCTTCCTCGGCACCGGCGGCGGCGCCCGGGCGTACTCGATCATCGAGCAGGGGCGCATCGGGCTGATCTGCAGCTCGAGATCCGAGGACCGGCGCGCGATGATCGAGGAGGCGGCCGGGATCACGCGCTTCAAGAAGGCGCGGGCGTTCGCCGCGCGCAAGATGGACCTGACGCGGCAGAACCTCCTGCGGATCAACGATGTCGTGGTGGAGATGGAGCGCAACCTCGCCAACCTGAAGCGCCAGGCGCGAAAGGCGGAGCGGTACAGGGAGTACGCCGGCGAGCAGCGGGATCTCGAGCTCTACCTCTCGAGCCACAGGTACCTCGAGCTCCGGGCGCTCGCCCAGGTCGCGGCGTCCTCCCTCGGCGAGGCCGAGATCTCGGCGCGCGACGGCCGCGAGGCGCTCGTCGCGTCCGAGGCCGACGTCGAGCGGCGGAAGGTCGAGGAGTCGACGGCGCGCGGTGCGCTCGACGAGGCCAAGGGCCGGGTGTTCGAGGTGAACCAGGCGATCCAGGCCGTCGAGGGCGAGGTGCGCCACCTCGTCGAGACGATGGGCCGGATCCGGCGCGACGAGGCGACGATGTCGGCGCAGGAGACCGAGATCCTCGGCAAGATGGCGGCGCTCGAAGAGGAGCGGCGGGCGCTCGTCGAGCGGCTCGGCGCGTTGACCGCCGACGCCGAGGTGACCGCCTCGCGCCGCGACGACGTCGAGCGGCAGGCGGCGACCGCGCGCAGCCGGCTCGCCGAGATCGGGAAGTCGTACGACGCCGCGCGGGACGACCTGAGCCGCGCGCGCGCCCGGGCCGCGGCCTCGCAGAGCGCGCTCGACAGCCTCTCGCTCAGGGTCGAGGAGGCGGAGCTCCGCCTCGGCACGATGCGCGAGGAGCGCGGGCAGTTCGACGCGAAGATCGCGGGGCTGGAGGGGCAGGTCGTCGATCTCGGGGAGCGCACCACCGCCGCCGCGACCTCCCTCGGCGCGGCGCGGCAGACCGTGACGGCGGAGACCGAGGCCTACGAGGTGCTGCGGCGCAGGCTCGACGTCTGCGACGCCGAACGGCGCGCGGCGCGCGACGAGGTCCAGAGCAAGCGCTCTCGGCTCGACTCCCTCGCGGAGATGCACGAGGGCCTCGCGCGCCACGACAGCGCCGTGCGCGAGGCGGTCGCCGCGCTCAGGGACGGAGACCACGCGCCCTTCGCCGGCCTCCTCGTCGACTTCGTGGACTGCCCGGCCGAGTACGAGGTCGCCCTGGCGGCGGCGCTCGGCGAGCGGATCGAGGCGCTCGTCGCGTCGGACGCGGCGGGCGGGCTCGAGCTCCTCGAGTGGCTCAAGGCGCGGGACCTCGGGCGCGTCACGGCGCTCGCGGTGCGCGGCCTCGACGCGGCAAGGGACGTGCCGGCGGCGCTCGACGACCCGGCGATCATCGCGCGGCTCCACGACGTGCTGACGGCGGCTCCGGAGATCGCCCAACTCGTGCGGCGGATGCTGGAGAACGTCTGGATCGTGCGCTCGTCGGCCGACGCCTTGCGCCTGTGGGAGGCGAACGGCGGCCGCGCGACGCTGGTCACGCTCGACGGCCAGGTGATCGACGATCGGGGCGTGATGCGGGGCGGCAGGCCGTCCTCGGTCGGCGCCGACCTGCTCGGCCAGAAGCGGGAGATCCGCGATCTCGAGCGCGAGGTGGCGGCGCTCACGGCGAAGCACGCGGCGCTGGACGCCGAGTTCGATTCGGTCAAGGCCACGCTCCTCGGCCACCGGGACGCCGCCGAGCGGGCCCAGACCGAGGTGAAGCAGCAGGAGATCCATTTCGCGGAGATGCGCAAGGATCAGATCCGCGCGACGGAGGACGTCGAGGCCGCGCGCCAGAGGAGGGAGGCGATCGAGCGGGAGGTCGCCCTCCAGGAGGAGCAGCTCTCGCAGACGCGCGAGGATCGGGATCAGGTGGCGGCGCAGATGGCCGAGGCCAAGGGGGAGATCGCGTCGCTCGAGATCTCGATCTCCGAGCACGGGCGCCAGATCGAGATCCACCGAGCCGAGGCCGACACGCTCGCCGCCGCGGTGACCGACGCGCGCGTTCGGCAGGCCGAGTTCGAGCAGCAGCACCGCTCCGCGGTGGAGAGATCGTCGCAGATCGACGCGCTGCGGGAGGAGCTCGACGAGAGCCTGCGGCGCATGGCGCGCCGGCGCACCGACTGCGCCGAGGAGCTGGGGCGCGCGGCGGGCAAGGCGATGCGCGACAAGGAGGAGCTCGCCGCGAGGCTCGACGACGCCGCACGGCTCGGCGCGGTGGCCGACGAGCTCGCGCGCGCTCTGGACGTGGCGCAGGCCGGCACCCAGGAGAACGAGGCTCTCCTCCGCGAGAAGCGGCAGGGGGCCGAGGCGCTCGCGGCGCGGGTCGCGGCGCTGCGCCTGGACGAGAAGCAGGCCGAGATGGAAGTGGCGTACCTGCTCGACAGCGTCGCGGAGCGGTACGACGTCGATCTGCTCCGCATCCTCGGCGACTACCACATGCGCCCCCTCCCGGGCGACGAGGTGAGGTCCCGCATCGAGGAGCTGCACGGGCTCATCGAGCGCATGGGGCCCATCAACCCCGGCGCCATCGAGGAGTGCGCCGACACCGCGAAGCGCTACGACGAGAAGGTCCTCCAGAAGAAGGACGTGGAGCAGGCGCTCGTCGACCTCGAGGCGGCCATCTCCCGTATGGACCGCGACTCGCGGCGCCTTTTCAAAGAGACGTTCGAGAGCGTGAACGCCAAGTTCCAGGAGATCTTCCCGCGGCTCTTCAAGGGCGGCCAGGCGCGCCTCGCGCTCACGGATCCGGACGATCTCCTCGCGACCGGCGTGGACATCATCGCGCAGCCGCCCGGAAAGAAGCTCGGCAACATCGAGCTGATGAGCGGCGGCGAGAAGGCGCTCACGGCGGTGAGCCTCCTGTTCGCCATTTTCCTGCACCGGCCGAGCCCGTTCTGCCTGCTCGACGAGGTCGACGCGCCGCTCGACGAGGCGAACGTCAACCGCTTCGTGGAGATGGTGCGCGAGCTGACCGAGCGCACGCAGTTCATCGTGATCACGCACTCGAAGGTCACGATGGAGGGCAGCGACGCGCTCTACGGCGTGACGATGCAGGAGCCGGGCGTGTCCAAGCTCGTCTCCGTGCGCCTCGTCCACGCGGTCCCCGCCGCGGCGAGCGCTTGACAGACCCCCAGCGCCCTGTCGATGGTACCATGGGCCGTCGGACGGCCCCTCGGCGAGGTGTGGGATGAAGCGTCGGTTGAAGCTCCTCGAGAGCAGCGACAGGAACCGCGGCCCGGGCGGCGCGGCCCCGCGCGACGGCGGCGGCGGCCCGGAGGAGCGTCCGGACGGCTTCTCCCTGCGCTTCGACCGGGGGCGCGCGCTCCTGCGCCTCGAGAACCAGCCCATCTCCGAGCTCGCGGATCTCGATCTCCTCGAGATGAGCATCCCGAACCTCTCGTTCCCGTTCGACGTCGGCGGCGGCATCCGGGGGCTCAGGAGCCGGCGGCTCCGCCTGCACCGGCTGCAGATGTCGGCGAGCGTCGCCAAGCTCGCGGCGGCGGCCGCGGCGCGCGTGTCGCAGAGCCCCTGGGTGAGCGGGCTGCGAGCGTCGGTGTCGGAGGAGGCGGTGACCGTGCTCGTCGATTTCGGCCCGCCGACCCACCGCGTGCCCCTGAGCTTTCGGCTCGTGCCGTTGCGCGGGGACGCGGAGGTGGCTTTCGCCGTCGACGAGGCGCGGTGCTACGGACCGCTCCCCGGCCCGCTGGCGGGGGCGCCGTTCGCCGTCCTCGGCGCCCTCGACTGGCTCTCCATCCGCGGCGCGGTCGCGCGGATCGCGGATCCGCTCAGGGGCGCGCTCATGGCCCTCCTGCCGCCTCGCGGGTGGCGCATCCCGGACTGCTCCGGTGTCGCGCTCGCGCGCATCGAGACCGCCCCGAGCCGCGTCACCGTGGAGTTCCGATCCCGGGAGTGCGAGGACGACGTGCCGGCGCCGATCGCCGCGGCGGATCTCGATCTGCTGAAGCGCGCCGAGGAGCGGCGCCTCTTGAACGACGGGGACGGCCTGCTCGCCGAGGGTGCGCTCCAGGAGGCGCGAGCGGTCTACTCGAGGCTCGCGGGGCACGAGTCGCTGGGCCCCGCCGCGATGGCGCGCCTCGCCTCCCTCGACGTCGCCGATCCGGCGCTGTGCGCGGCGGCGCGCTCCCTCGTGGACGACGCGCGGAAGAGAGCGCCGCGGCGGACGGATCTCGCGGCGGTGGCGGCCCATGGCGCGGCGGTGGCGCAGGATCGCGACGCGGAGATCGAGGCGCTCGAGGTGCTGTTCGACGCCTCGACGGAGATCGAGCGGTACGCCGCGGGGATGCGCCTCGGCAACCTCCTCGTCGCGCGCGACCCGGAGTCTGCCGCGCGGCGTTTCGAGGACGCGCTGGCGGTGCGGCGCGAGGATCCGGCGGCGCTCGAGGCGCTCATCTCCGCCGCCGGTCGGCTCGAGTCGCGCGAGCTGTTCGACAGGCTGGTCCACAGGTGGATCGCCGTCCACAGGGAGCCGGCCGACCGCGCGCGCGCCCACATCGTCGTCGGCGAGATCCTGCTCGAGCGCTTCCGCGACGCCGAGGGGGCGGCACGCCAATTCGAGCGGGCGTCGCTCGCGGACCCCGGCGCGAGGGGCGCCGCGTTCGGGCTCGCCCGCGCGCTCGAGCGGCTCGGGGACAACCGGCGCGCCGTCGGGCTCCTGGACGGCCTCGAGCGGAGCGCGCGCGGAGCGGGCGACCTCGAGGCGGCCGCCGATGCGCTCGCGGCGATCGGCGACATCTGGCTCAAAGCGAAGGAGCCGGCGCTCGCGGTGGCGCGGTTCAAGGAGGCGCTGGAGCTCACGGCAGGCGCGCCCCGGCTGCGCGTCCGGCTCGCCGAGGCGCTCGAGAGCACGGCACACTACGCGGAGGCGGCGGTCGAGCTCGAGGCGGCGCTTCGAGCCGCGGAGCCCGGGGCCGGCGGCATCGCGTGGGAGGAGACGGCGCTCTCGTTGGCGCGCCTCCTCTACGAGCGGGTCGGCGACGCGAAGGCCGCCGAGGGTTGGGCGATACGGGCCGGGCGCAAGAAGGAGGTCGAGGCGAAGGCGAGAGGGCTGCTCCTCGAGATCTACGCGAAGCTCGGGAGGAGCCGCGAGCTCATCGCGCTGCACGAGCGGACGGCCGTGGACGAGCCCTCCGTCGAGCACACGCTCGCGCTCGCGAGGGCGCGGCTCGAGGTCGGCGAGGTCGCGGCCGCGATCGGCGCGCTGGAGGCGGCGCGCCGCAAGCACCCGGATCGCGTGGACGTGCTCGAGGCGCTCGTCTCCGCGTGCCGCGCCGCCGGGGATCGGGATCGACTGAAGAAGGCGCTCGCGGACGCGTGGCACCTCGAGGCCGATCCGGGCAAGCGCGCGGCCTACGCGTGCGAGATCGGCGGGGGCGAGCTCAAGGGCCACGGCGATCTCGGCCAGGCGGTGGTGTGGCTCAAGCGGTGCGTGGCGGACGCGCCGGATCTCCCGGACGCGCGCGTCGACCTCGTGCAGGCCCTCGAGCTGCTCGGGCGTCGGGAGGAGCTCGCGGAGCAGCTCGGCGCCCTCGCGGAGATCCATGCGAACGCCGGCCGGCGCACGGACGCGGCGCTCGCGACGCTGCGGGCTGTGGAGATCCTCGAGGCGCTCGGCAGGAAGGATCGCGCGGCAGCCGCCCTGCGCGGCGCGCTCCCCGATCTGCCCGACGACAAGCGGGGCGGGGCGCTGCTCGCCCTCGGCCGGTGGAGCGCCGAGGTCGGGGACAGCGCGGGAGCGCGGCACTTCTTCTCCGCGGCGCGTGCGCAGGCGGCCGGCGCCGACGACGGCGGCGCGGCGCTCGGCGAAGCGGAGGCGGCGTTCGCCTTGGGGGACGCCGAAGGGGCGCTCGAGGCGGCGACGATCGCGGGATCCGGGGCCTCCTCGATGCGACCGCGGGCGGCGGAGATCGCGTCGAGATCGGCGTTGGCCCTCGGCCGGCCGAAGGAGGCGGTGCGGATGCTGGAGCGCGTCGCCGAGAACGCCGAGGATTCCGACGCCGAGCGGCTGCTCCTCGGTGCGTCGCAGGTGGCCGCCGAGGGGCTCGGCGATCTGGCGAGAGCGCGAACGCTCCTCGAGGCGGGCGCGGAGCGCTTTCCGGCGTCGGGTCCCATCCGCGAGGCGCTCGTCGCGATCCTCGAGCGGGGAGGGGATCGCGGCGCGCTCGCCCGGGCGCTCGTTCGGGACGCCGGCCGGACCGAGGATCGCGCGGCGGATCTCCGGCGGGCGGCGGACTACTTCCTGGCCGAGGGGCTGCGGGACGAGGCGATCGACGCCCTGAAGAGCGCGTTCGAGGTGTCCCGCGATCCGGAGACCGGGCGCATGCTGGCCGAGGCGCTGTGGAACGGCGGCGATCCGGACGGGTGCATCTCCGTGCTCGAGGAGATCGCCGCGGTCGACACCGAGGCGCGGAGGATCCTGATCGCCCGCCTCGAGTCGTCCAAGAAGTTCGCCAAGCTCGTGCGCGCCCTCGAGTCGTTCCGGGAGGACGATCCGGCGGCGGAGATCGGGCGGCTCGAGCGGCTCGCGAAGGCGCTGTGGCGGGACCTCGGGCGGCCCCGCGACGCGGCCGCGCGCCTGCTCGGAGCCGCGGATCTGTCGAAAGGATCGGATGAGCGGCGGCGCCTCGTCGACGCGGCGCTCGCGGCGGCGCGCGAGGCGGGGGACGGGGCGACGGCCCTGAAGTGCGTCGAGAGGCGTGCGGATCTGGCGACCGCCGCGGAGGGCGGCCGGTGGCAGTTCGTGCTCGCCGGCGCGCTGTGGGAGGTGAACGACGTCGCGGGCACGCGGGAGGCGATTCGCCGTGGGCTCAAGGAGGAGCCGCGCGGTTTCGAGTCGCTCCGCACCGCCGCCGCGATGTACCCGCTGTGCACCCCGCTCGTGCTCGCGACCGCGGAGCGCGCGGCCGCCGAGGGGGCGTGGCAGATCGCCGAGGCGATGCTCTCGACCGCGATCGAGAGGACGGTCGGCGAGGACGGGACCAAGCTGTACAGGCGGCGCGCGGCGATCCGGAGGGCCAGGCTGGGGGACGAGGACGGCGCGATGGCGGACATGCTGAAGGCGCGCGAGGGCGGGGGCTTGAGCGCGGCGGAGCTGGACGAGCTGATGACGCTGCTCGAGGCCAGGGGGCGGCCCGGCGCCGCGGCCGAGATCGCGGTCGAGCTTGCGGCGGATCCCGCGTCGGACATCAAGCGCATCGAGCGGGCCGCCAGGTTGGCGACCGTCGCCGGCGACAAGGTCACGGCCCGCGATCTCTGGCGCCGCGCGACGAAGAAGACGCAGGACGTCGGCGCGGTGATCGAGCTCGTGAAGCTCCTCGATCCGGTCAAGGATCGCGCCGAGCTCAAGGAGCGGCTCGCGGCGCTCGAGGGCAAGGAGAAGCTCCTCGATCTGCCGGACCACCTCGGCGTGCTCGAGTCCCGCGCCCGGCTCGATCTCGCCGACGGGCGCGAAGAGGACGCCATCGCGAACCTCACCGAGGCGCTGCACGTCGCGCCGCAGGCCGCCGACCCGTGGCAGAGCCTGGTCCGCCTCCTCGAGCGCCGGGGCGAGTGGGAGGCGCTCGCCGCCCGGATGGAGGAGCGCCTGAGGCTCGCCGCGGCCACGTCGGACGTCGTGCAGACCGGCCTCGCGCTCGGCGCGATCTACGACGAGAAGCTCGGCGACGAGGACGCGGCCCTCGCGGCGCTCACCCAGGTCCTCGCGGCCGATCCCGCGAACGAGGCGGCGAACACGAAGCTCGCGGGGCTCGCCTTCCGGCGGCAGCGCTTCGCGGATCTCGAAAGGTACCTCGCGCCGTTGTCGTCCGGGCCGTGGCGGCAGGACGTGGCGCTTTGGCGCGCAAAGATCCACGAGCAGAAGGGGGAGGTGGACGCCGCCCGGGACACGTACCTCGAGGTCGTGCGGCGGGAGCCCGCCTCGGCCGCCGGCGTCGAGGGGTTCTTCCGCCTCGCAGTCGGCGAGGAGCACGACGCCGCGGTCCTCGAGATGGGCGAGCGCCTCGCCGAGGCGGGGGCGGTGGACGGCGTGCGCCCTTCGATACTCAGGCGGCTCGGGCACGCGCACATGCGGCACGGCGAGCTGGACGCCGCGCTCGCGCGGCTCGAGCGGGCCGACAAGATCTCGAACGGCGACACCGAGACGCTGCGGCTCCTGTCGGAGACCCGCGCCCGCAAGGGCGATCCCCTCGGGGCGGCCGAGGACATGTGCCGGCTCGCGTTCCGGTACGAGGGGGAGATGCGCGCGCAGAGCCTCGTCGAGGCGGCGCGCCTGTACCTCTCGCAATCGAGCGATGCGGCTCGCGCGAAGCAGTGGCTCGCGTCCGCCGAGGAGGTCGCGCCGAACAGCCCCGAGGTCCTCCTCGGGCTCGCCGACTGCGCGGCGGCGGCCGGCGATCACGCGGCCACGGCGCAGTACCTAGAGCGCTACGGCCTCGTCGCGCCGGACAGGCCGCTCGACCCCGCGCGGGTCTTCAAGTTCGCGGTGGCGCTGACGCGAGTGCGCTCGTGGCCGTCCGAGGACATCGCCGAGATGCTCGAGGCCGTGCTCGGTGGCCTCGATCCCGACGAACGCCAGCGGGCCGAGCAGCTCGTCGCGCTCCTGCGGCGCGACGGAAGGTAGGGCGACAGAGATGGTTCGAGACGCTACCCCGTGCCTGTCCGTGCTCGTGCCGGAGGATCGCGCCGAGACCGAGATCGATCGCCTGGTCTCCTTGGGCGCGACCGCCATCGAGGAGCGCGACCGGACGACGATGACCGGCGCGGGAGAGGGCGGCGCCGTCTGCCTCGTCGCCGGGTTCGCGGACCCGAAGTCCAGGGACCGCGCGGCGCAGGCGCGCGCGGAGGACGGCGTCGAGGCGATCCCGATGGACGTGGCGGACGACGGCTGGAGCTCGGGCTGGCGCGCGTTCTTCAAGCCCGTCGAGCTCGAGCGGCTGCTCGTCGTGACGCCGTGGATGCGCGTCCCGGCCGGGGATCGCGCGGTCATCGTGATCGATCCGGGGCTCGCGTTCGGGACCGGCGGCCACGCGACGACGCGGCTCGTCCTCGGGCTGCTCGAGCGGCGGGCGATCGAGCGCGGCCTGCCGGGGGAGGTGCTCGACGTGGGGGCGGGCTCCGGCGTGCTCGCGATCGCGGCGGTGAAGCTCGGGGCCGAGCGCGCCCTCGCGATCGACATCGATCCCGCGGCCGTGATCGCGACGGCCGAGAACGCCGCGGCGAACGGCGTCGGCGGCTCCGTCGAGCCCCGATCCGGCCAGGCGCGCGACGTTCCGGAGGAGTTTCCGCTCGTGCTCGCGAACATCGAGCTCGCCGCGTTCCGGGAGTGCGCGGCGGACATCCGCGCGCGCGTGGCGCCCTCGGGAGAGCTCTTCCTGAGCGGGCTGCTCGAGGAGCAGGTCGACGCGTGCGCCGCGCTCTTCCCGGGCTTCGAGCGGCTCGCGTCCACCGCGCTGGACGGCTGGGCCGCCCTCGCCCTGCGGCGCGCGCCGTGATCCGGATCCTCGCCGAGGCGGTGCCGGCACCCGGGGCGACGGTCGAGATCCGCGGGGACGAGCGGCACTACCTCGTCGCGGTGCGGCGGTGCGGCGTCGGCGACTCGTTCGAGCTCGTCGGCAGGGTGGACGGCCGGCGCGCGAAGGCGGCGATCCGGGAGATCCGCGCGGACGCCGTCGTCGCGGAGGTGCTCGAGACGGTCGACGCGCCGAGCGCGGTGCTGGCGGTGCACGTCCTCGCGGCGGTGCCGAAGCGGGATCTCGCGGACGACATGATCCGCAAGCTGAGCGAGATCGGGATCGCGCGGTTCACGCCCGTCGCGGCCGAGCGATCGGTCGTCGCGCCGGGGGAGACGAAGCTCGCGCGGTGGCGGCGCATCGCGGGGGAGGCGGTGCGCCAGTGCGGGCGCGGGACGCCGCTCGAGATCGATCCACTGACGCCGTTCGAGGAGGCGCTGCGAGAGGTCGAGGCACAGGCGAAGCTCGTCCTCGATCCGAGGGCGGACCGGATCCGGTTCGCCGACGCGTGCGGCTCGGCGGAGTCGATCGCGATCGCGATAGGCCCCGAGGGCGGCTTCACCGCGGAGGAGTTGGAGCTCGCAGCCGCGCTCGGCTTCTTGCCTGTCGGCCTCGGCGGCACCATCCTCAGGATCGAGACCGCCGCGATCGCCGCCGCCGTGCTCGCGGTCGACGCGCTGGGGTAGGGCGGGCGCTGCGCTGGGTCAGAAGACGCAGCTCCACATCTGGACCGTGTTTTCCGACCACTCTCCGTCACGTACGCCGGATCCATTCAGTTGCATGGATGTTTCTCCGCCTCGCGTTGACCGGTTCGTCGTTCGGCGTTATGCTGCCTTCGTTTCTTTAGCAAGAGCAGGCAGAAACACGCGCACCCGGGGCGTAGTCGTGTTCGAACAGCCATCGTTCTGCCGATCCGCGTGGTTCTTGGCTGCGGACTTCCAGGGTTTGAAGCTTAGAATGTCGAATGACAACGGCACGTTTCGTGGAATCAAGAAGCACCTGAGTCCCACACGGAAGGGTTGGATTTCTCTTGTCGCCTTCATGTGGCCGTTCGTCTATTTCTATAATTACTTCATTCCAACGAACGGCACGTGCACCGTCATCGGCCAAGATTTCTACGGACTATTCTATACGTACAAACTCCACCTTCTCGCCAACCTCGCCCATGGTCATTTTCCCCTATGGTCGCCCGCCGAGGCGGCGGGATACCCGTTCTATTCGAGCCCGTTTTCGCAGACCTTCTACCCGTTCAACGCCGTGCTCGTCGGATGGTACAAGGTGCTCGGAGGGTACAGCGAGTACGACCATCAGATTTTCACCGTCCTTGGTGTCTCCATCTTCTGCCTCGGGTTGTTCAAGTGGCTGTCGGGCCTCGGGATACCCGCGCGCGCCGCGCTTGTCGCCGCGCTGATAATGGGCGTGAGCTTCAAGTTCAGCGAGATCCTTCGGCTCCCCAACGCAGTTCACACCGCAGCGTGGTACCCGTGGATACTGCTCGGCATCACCCAGGCGATGCGTGATGTCTCGTGGAAGCCCCGCATCGGACAGGCCTCGCTGCTCGTCTTCTATGTGCTTTGCCTGTGCACCGCGGGATATCCCTATTTCGTTTTCTATTCTGTATTCCTTTTCGTTCCCTATTTCTTCATCCATTTCGTTCCCGCGCTGCGCCGCGGTCTCCTCGGGATGGAAACGGCTGACATCAGAGCCGGTGTCGTCACCTTGGCCGCGGTGCTCGCCGTCGCCGCGGCGCCTGTCGGTTTGTATCTCCGCAAGATGACGAACCTGATGGCTCAAACCGTGGACCGCGGCGGGCACAGCCTGGAGTATTCGACCTCCCACAACTTCGATTTCGAGGACACCGTCGGCTCTCTCGTGTATCCGCCGTTCTCCCAGTTCGAGGGCTGGTACTTCTTCGGCATTACGGGATTGCTCATCATCCTGTTCTATGCCGTGCACTTGTTCTCGCGCAGCTCTCGGGAGACGGGAGTGGCGTCGAGCCGATGGGGCGCAGGGCTCCTCCTGTCGTGGATCGCGATCGTCAGCTGCATCAGCTACGGTCGCGAGTCCTTTCTCTTCATGTTCTTGTGGAAACACTTTCCGGGTTTCGCCGCCTTGCGGGTCTGGGGGCGATTCAACATCGTGCTCGTCCCGCTGATCGCCTTGCTCCTGTCCAAGGCGTACTCATCCTTCGAAGCTTGTCTCGAAACCCCGCATCGACGAGGAGACCGCCGCGTCCTCAAGGCGATCGTGTTGATGGCGATCTATCTCGCCGTCTTGGCGATCCAGCTGCATCTCCATACCAACGGAATGCACGACGCGTATTGGGTGAAGTTCGCGAAACACCTCGCGGGATGGGAAGTGCACTTCATCTACACGGGCGTCGCCGCCATTTCGGCGATCCTCCTCGCGCTGTTTCTCGGGCGCGTCCGTTGGAACAGGCGACCGCTGTATTTGTGGGGATGCTCCGCTCTGCTGGTCCTCACCTCCGCAGCAGAGATGCACCCGGTCGGCGCCAGAACCTGGACGAGACCCGACCGCCCCATTCCGTCGACCCGCCCCAATCTGAAGGCCGACACCATGTGTCGAGCGTCGCTCGAGAAACGACGCGTCTTCACCGGGGCGTGGTTGTCGACGAAGCCGACCCCGGTTTTCAACACCGGGATATTCCCCAACTGGTACTTCGACAGGTACGCGCAGTTCCTCAAGAAGGCGAAGAAGGAGGCCGCCAGCAGGAATATCTTGCTCGGAGTGCGAGGCGGAAAGAGGGTGTTCCTGTCGTCACGCATATCCTTCGACAGAATCGATCAATTCCTTCACGACAGCAAACGGTTCGACGGAACGGCGAAGAACCGCGACTACCGGGCCGAAGAGCTGGTTGTCGATGTCGTCATGTCGACAGCTGGATATGTGAGCTTCATAGATAACTGGGATCCGGATTGGAGGGCCCGTGTCGACGGCGACCGGGCGAAGCTCGAGCTCCTTTTCGGTACGTTCAAGTCCGTTCGTTGCCCTGCCGGGAAACACGTCGTCGGATTCCAGTACGAACCCGGATTGTTGTAGGGGAGGAGATCAGTCGCCCTCGCTCCAGGTCTCCATCTGCCAGACGAGTGCCTCTTCCGTGAGCACGAGCATGTACTTCTGCTCGCCGACCGTCGCGACCTCGAGGTCGAGGATCGCGCTGCCGAAGCCGGTCTGCACGCAGGTGGACCCCTGGGCGCTGCTCGTGTGCACGTCGAGAATCGTGCCCGTGTCGGTGCCGACCTTGAGGCGGGCCAGACCGGGCGGCTCCCAATCCACCCACGCGACCGCGGTGATGGTCTCCTCGCCCGCAGGACAGATCTGGATCTCGTCGCCGTCCTTCACCACGAGCGTCTGGGACTCGCCGCCGGCCGCGGTGATCCCGGACCACTCGTCCACTGCCAAGAGATCCGCCTCCGTGCCCGCATCGACGAAGTCCCATGGCCCGACGAGGGGTGCGTCGGACTCCCGGAAGGAACCCTTGTCTCCGACGACGACCACGCGCGACGAGTCGCCGCCGCTCGACCAGACGGCTCGGAAATCCCGGCCCGGATCGGCCATGAAGAGCGTGTACCACAGACTCCAATCCCAGTCGGTGAACGTGAGCTCGCTTCCGTAGAACCACACGCCTCCCCCGAAAACAGTGGCCCCGTGAAGGCCAGAGGACAGCACGTACGGATAAACGACCTCGAACCCGACTTCGGGCTCCACGTCCTTTCTCAAACCCGCGAGGGCGCACGTGTCCTCATCGAAAAGATCGCCCTCGCCGGAGCAGATCGTCGCCAGAAAGTGCCACGACGAGCCCGCCGTGTTCCCGGGCGCGAGGCTCTGGCCCAGCGCGGTGTCGAAGCCCCCGCTCGGCAGCTGAGCGATCGTCAAAGGGTGATCCATCGACTCGGCCGCCTCCGACATTTCGAACAGGAGCAGCACCTGGAACGGGTTGGCGTCGCCGGGCTCCACGTCCGCGAGCACCGCGACGTCGAACGGGCTCTCCGGATCCGGGTTGAACGCCGCGTCGACGAAGGTCACCGCGCCGCCGAGGTCCGGGAGCAGCTCCGCGCGCAGGAGATCCATGCCGTCCGTGGGGCCGCAGTCCTCGATGCCCGCGGACGGGCAGTCGATGACGAGGTCCGGATCGACGATGACATCCGTATCGCCGTCCGCGTCGGCGTCGACATCGGAATCCGCGTCGGCATCGGCCGAAGCGTCCGGATCCGAGAGGTCGTCGAGCTCGTCGACCTCGTCGCAGGAGACGAGGCCGAGCGGGACAGCTGCGAGCGCGAGGCGAAAGAGGAGGGTCTTGGCAAACATGGCTCAAACCTCCTAGAGCATTGTTACAGCCAGGCGTCCAGTATAGCACGGCGGACGAACCGTTGGCGCGCCCGCCCCGAACGGGTAGAATCCGTCCATGCGAAAAACCGAGAAGAACGTCCCAGCGTCCCCCGGCGATGCCGGCGCCTTGCGCGCCGCGCTCGTCTGCCTCGTCGTGCTGACCGTGCTCTGCGCCGCGTTCGCCGTGCTCGCGCGCGCCGGCGGGGGGGAGAGCTACGGACTGAGCGGGGTCAACATACTGGCCCCCTCAGGAGGCGAGACACCTGAAAGGGTGAGACCGACATGATACGGTTTCACGCGAGAGGTGCCTCATGCCGAAGCCGTCGAAGTTCACGGATGAGCAGAAGATGGAAATCGCGCTCGATCTGATCTCGGGGAAGCTCTCCCACGCGGAGGTGTGCCGCAAGTGGGATCTCAGCTCGACGTACGCGTACAAGCTGAAGGACCGCGCGCTGGAGATCCTCCGCGCGGGAATGGGGCGCCCAGTCGGCAAGACGGACCCGCAGGTCGAGCGACTGTCGAAGAAGGTCTCCGACCTGGAGCAGCTCGCCGGTGATCAGGCTCTGGCGATCCGGATCTTAAAAAAAAACAGAGGCCTCGAGTAGATGTCCGGCAGGCGCGTGAGGAATCGGGCATGAGCATCCGCCGTCTCGCAGTAGCTTTCGATGAGCCGCCGGCGACAGTTGCCCGCTGGGTTTCGCCGCGGCAGCGGAAGAGCGCGGAAGAGATCGCCAGGCGGTGTCCCGTTTCCAGCGCTCCGGAGCTCCGCGACAAGGTGCGAGCGCTGTGTGACGAGCCTCGCCATAAGCAGTTCGGTCATCCGCGCGTCCGGGTATTGCTGCGTCGCCGCTTCGACGTCCGAGTCAGTCGAGAGACCGTGCGCCGCATCATGCGGGACGAGGGCCTCTCGCGCCCGAGGATCTGGCACCGGCCGTCGAGGCCCCATCACGTGGAGAAGGCTCGCCCCACGCGCCCGAACGAGTTCTGGCAAGTCGATATGACCAGCTTCCAGCTCTCGGACCTGACGCCGCTGTTTCTCGTGGTGGTCATCGATTGCTTCACGCGGGAGATCGCGGGCTACACGCTCGACCGGCGCTGTCGGGCACGGGAGTGGATCGCCGCGGTGCGTACGGCCATCGAGCAACGCGGAATCACGGAGGAGACGGCGCGCGCGCTCACGCTGCGCAGCGACAACGGCTCTCAGCCGTGCTCCAAGGACTTCGTCGAGTACCTCGGCAGCGTCCGCGTCAAAGGCCAGTACACGGGCTACAACGCGCCCGACGACAACGCTTTCGTCGAGCGAGTCATCCGCACTATCAAGGAGGAAGAGGTCTGGCCGAATCTTTGGGACACGGTCTCCGAGGCCCGCGAGGCCATCGAGAACTACGTGGCCTACTACAACAACGACCGTATCCACTCGGCGCTGGACTACGCCACGCCGAAAGAATTCGCGGACGCGAGTGCCGCACTCAAAGCCGCTTGATCGTGTCTTGCTTTCCGGGGGGCACTACGGTCAAACCTTATCACTTGTCACTTAGCTTAGCGCTGACCTTGTTAGCGGTTCCCCAAGGCGCGCAAACTGCGGCTCGACTTCCCGGGAGCCTGGCTAAGTGAATAGTGAACACTCTTGACCCCATTTCCCAGTTGGCTAAGTAAGTGAATAGTGAACACTCTTGACCCCATTTCGTCGCCCGAGGGCGATTCCTCAGGCATGAGCGAAGACGATCTATCAGACTGAACCATCCGAAGAGCGTACCGCCCGGTGTCGGTCCGGGTGCTGGGCGTTCACGTGACCGCTGAGCGCAGTACAAAAAAAAATGCAGCGAACAGGTCCCGGAAAGGCATCGGACGGACACTAATATTGCAGGATGTTGAACATGGTATGTTGTTGACGTGGATCCGCCCCGAGAAAGGCAGGAGGCCATGAAGCCGTTTCCCCGTCTGATACTGATTGCCGCAGTGGCGGCCGCGTGCTCGCCCGATGGGGCGAAAGCACTGCCTGACGCTGGTGACACTGAATCCGGTACGGACACCGACTCGGACACCGACTCGGACACCGACTCCGACGCCGACACGGACACGGATTCGGAGTGCGACACGGAAGAGATGGACGACTCGGACGTTCACGACGGCTGCGCGGAGTGGGCCACGTTCCCGCCGAGCAACGGGCCGGACGGGTGCACGCGCACGTTGCTCACGCAGATAGGCGGCGTCGGGCTGGAGTGGCCGAGCGTGAACCCGCAGATCAGTCGCGACGGTAGCGTTGCCGTGTTCACTCTCCAGGACGACCCGTGCTCGTATCAGATCGACGGCGTGCCCGAGGACACGAACGGGGAATGGGACGTCTACGCCGTGGATTTGAGTACCTTCGAGATGGAGCTGGTATCGATCTCCACGGAGGGCGAGCCTGGAGACGGGGAATCTGGAGATGAAGGAGCGAGCGTCAGCGCGGACGGGCGGTACGTCGTCTTTCACAGCTCTGCGGACAACCTCACGCCCGACGCCGACTTCGGCGGCCTTTTCCTCCGCGACCGGCAGCTCGGAACCACGGAGCGTGTCTCGATCACCTACGACGGTATGCCGAGTGGTGGGATAAATGGCGTCATTTCAGCAGACGGACGATACGTGGTTTTTCAAGGTGGGTCGGATCTCGCTCCAGACGATGAAGACGGCGAAGAAAACGACTTGTATCTTCGCGATCGCGAGCTGGAGACCACCGAGATTCTGACCCTGACCGACAGCGGGGAAGGCGTCTACGATTCACTGGGTTACTTTTTCACTTTTGTAAGCGACGATGGTCGGTACGTGGCGTTCTCGCATACGGAAGCGCTCAGCGATGAAGACCTTGATCCCGACGATTGGACGAAGCCACAGAAAATGGACTTCTACATCCGCGATCGGCAAACTGGACTGAACCGACTTGTTTCGCTTGCACCAGATGGTTATAGCCAGGGAGCGGTCGAACCGCGCGCGTTCGCACCCGATGGTGCATGGGCGATTTTCGAAGCCGGAAACAGCGCAGAACACTACTACGACACCTCGCTTTCCGAGCACACGACGACCACCATCCTCGCGCACCTCGACGCGGACGAGATCACCTTCGAGCCGATCATTCCGACCGATGTGAGCTTGTACGACCAGACTCTTGGCGCGAGCGCGGACGGCAGGTTCGTGGTCTTCAGCGGCTGGGGTCAGTACACCGAGAACGTCGGCCTGAACCCGATCGGGGACCCGATCGCCAACGAATATATCCTCGACCGCGATACCGGGGTCGTGACGCTCGTGAGCGCTGCCGACGACGGCACGCCGGGGATCGTCCCTGACTACGAGATGGGCATCACGGACATGGTCGACTGGGGCGACATCGCGATCAGCGGCGACGGCAAGCGCACGATATTCACGAGCATCCTGTACGGACTCGTGGACACGGAAGAGCTCACGATCCCGTGCCCCATGACACCCGCCCTCGTCTACCTGCGCGATTGTCCGTGATGGGCTCGAAAAACAAGTTCTAGGGTAAGGTCTTTCAAGGCACAGCCGCTCGCCACTTGGAAGCTCGTCGCACGTGAGAACAGGTCGGTTTCTCCCGGCGCACGGCGGACGAACCGTTGGCGCGCCCGCCCCGAACGGGTAGAATCCGTCCATGCGAAAAAACGAGAAGAACGTCCCAGCGTCTCCCGGCGATGACGGCGCCTTGCGCGTCGCGCTCGTCTGTCTCGTCGTGCTGACCGTGCTCTGCGCCGCGTTCGCCGTCCTCGCGCGGGCCGGCGGGGGAGAGAACTACGTGGGCGGCGGAGGCGGGGGCGGGGGCGGCGGCGGAGACGGCGACATCTTCGTGCTGCTCATCTGGCTCGCGGTCGAGTACCCGTACGTCGGCGTCCCGCTGCTCGTCGCGTTCGGCGCGTTCGTCGTCGTGAAGAAGGTGCGCGGGCCGAACCACCAGACGCGCAAGGCGGTCGCCGCGCTCGAGCGGGCCGGCGCGCCGAGCACGGCGATGCTCGGGAAGATCAAGGAGCGGGATCCGGGCTTCGACGAGGCGGCGTTCCTCGCCCGCGCGAAGAAGATCGAGCTCGCGCTGCAGGAGGCGTGGTGCCGCGGCGACATGGCCAAGGTGCGGCCGTTCACGAGCGACGGTCTGCACCGGCGGTTCGCCGCCCAGCTCGCGATCATGAAGAGCCAGGGCGTGCGCAACGCCATGGCGAACCACGAGGTGACCGCGGCGACGATCCACGCGGTCGAGACCGGCGCCCACTTCGACGCGATCCACGTGCTCTTCGCCGCGAAGGGACGCGACGTGCAGGTCGACGCGGCGCTCACCTGCGAGCAGGCGACGGCGAAGGCGGCGAAGGCGGCGATGACGAGCTGGTCCGAGGTCTGGTCGTTCCTGCGGCGGCCGGGCGCGCAGTCCGCCTCCGGGGACGAGGCGGCGCGGAGCGCGTGCCCGAGCTGCGGGGCGCCGCTCCCCGACGGCGGGGAGGCGGTGAAGTGCGATCACTGCAACGTGCTCGTCAACTCGGGCGATCACGACTGGGTGCTCGCGGAGATCACGCAGCCGGAGGAGTGGCGGGCCACGTCGACGGGCGAGGTGCAGGGGCTCGCGGCGCTCGCGGCGCGGGATCCGGGCTTCAACCGGCAGGCGGCCGAGGATCGCGGGTCGTACGTCTTCTGGCGCTGGGTCGAGGCGCTCGCGATCGGCGCCGACCGCCCGCTCGCCAAGTGCGCGACCGCGGAGATGCGGCGCGCCGTGGCGGAGCAGGTCAAGGCGGGCGCGGCGAAGCTCTACAAGACTGCGGTCGGCGGCGTGGACCTCGTCGGCTGCGAGGTGGGCCCGGACGGCGGGCGCGACAGGTTCCACGTCCGCGTCCTCTGGAGCAGCGCGCGATCGCAGGGCGAGCGGCCGGTCCACGCGTCGAACGTGATGACCCTCGCCCGAAACGCCGGCGGGCGCGATCCGGGCGGGCTCTCCTACGCCCACTGCCCGGCTTGCAAGGGGCCGCTCGAGGAGAACGACTCGCCGAAGTGCGACTACTGCGGCGAGGCGCTCGACGCGGGGAGGGCGGACTGGGTGCTCGAGGCGGTGCGGCGCCCCGAGGAGATCGCGTACGCGCCGCAGGCGTCGACGGCCGCCCTGCCGGGCGCCGCGGTGACGGCGGAGCTCGCCGCGCAGTGGGTGCCGGACATGGCGAACGGGCGCGAGCGTATGCTCCTCCTGATGCGCATGGCCGCGATCGTCGTGGCGGACAACCAGGTCACGAAGGACGAGCGCAAGCTGCTCGCGACGTGCGCCAAGCGGTGGAGTGTGCCGCTCGAGGCGGTCGAGCCGATCCTCACGGGTCAGGTCCCGGCCGAGGTGGTGATGACGCTCAAGCCCGCGCGGCCCGACGCGTTCCTCATGGGGCTCGTCTCCGCGGCGCTCGTCGACGGCAAGGTCGACAAGAAGGAGGAGCAGCTCCTCCTCGACGTGTCGAAGAACCTCGGCCTCGAAGAGGCGTTCACGAAGAACATGATCACGACCATGACCCACGCCGCGAAGGCCGCCGCGGCGCGGTGACCGGAAACCCCCGCTCCACGCAAAGGAGCGCTCCCTCGGCGCGGGCCACCGCGAGGAGCGCGCCGTCCGGGGCGAGCAGGGCGACGTTCGAGGGGATCGAGAGCTCGGCCGGACGGGGGATCGCGCGGCCGCAGGAGATCGACTCGGCGTCCTCCTCGTTCAGCGCGATCCGCGGCATCCGGCGCAGCGCCGCGGCGCCGACATGGAGCCGCCGCTCGAGCTCCCCGCTCGCGGCGAGCCGTTCGACATGGTCCGCGGGCACGGCCTCGGAGACGTCGAAACCCGACGCCTCCGTGCGGCGGAGCGCGACGACGTGGCCCACGGTCCCGAGCGCGACCGCGAGATCCCGCGCCAGCGCCCGGATGTACGTCCCCGCGCCGCAACGCACGTCGAGGCCGATCTCGTCAGTCCCGACGTCGGTGATCTCGATTGCGCGGATGACGACTTTCCGCGGCGCGAGCACGATCTCCTCTCCCCGCCTGGCGCGCCTGTACGCGGCCTGCCCGTCGATCTTGAGGGCGCTGAACCGCGGCGGCCGCTGCGCGATCTCGCCGACGAACTGCGAGGTCGCCCGGTCGATGAGCGCGCGGGTCAAAGAAGGAACCGGCGCCGTCGCGACCGTCTCGCCGTCCGCGTCGTCCGTGTCCGTGCCGCGGCCGAGCGCGACGCGCGCCGCGTAGCACTTCTCGCCCGCGACGAGGTACGGCACGAGCCGCGTGTGCGTGCCGAGGCAGACGGCGAGCAGCCCCGAGGCGAGCGGATCGAGCGTCCCGGCGTGGCCGACGCGCCGCGTGCCGGTCAGGCGCCGGACGAGGCGCACGATCTCGAAAGACGTCGGACCGCTGGGCTTGTCGACGAGGAGGACGCCGTCCATCGCGCGTTCCTCAGCGCGCCGGGTCGGGCGCGAGCTCCGCCGGCTCCGCGAGCAGCTCCTCCGCGGCCTTCCGGACGATCGACTTGGCGTCGGCGATCGAGACGCCGCGCAGCGTGGCCCCGGAAGCGTTCCTGTGACCGCCGCCGCCGAAGCGCGACGCGAGGGCGGCGACGTCGACCCGGCCCTTGGAGCGGAAGCTGACCTTGATGTGGCCCTCGGGCTCGAGGCGGAAGACCGCCGAGATCTCGACGCCCTCGATCGAGCGGCCGAGGTTGATCATGCCGTCGAGATCGGCCTTCACCGCGCCCGCCGCGGCGAGCATGTCGGGCGTGCAGACGAGGTCGGCGCAGCGGCCGTCGGCGCTCACCTCGAGCGTCCCCGCGACGAGCCCGAGGAGCCGCTGGCGCGCGAGGGAGAACGACTCGAAGAGGCCGGTCGCCGCGGCCCACGGATCGGCCCCGCGCTCGATGAGCGCCGCCGCGACCCGGTGCGTCGCGGGGGTCGTGCTCGTGTACCGGAACGAGCCGGTGTCGGCGACGACGGAGGTGTACAGGCACTGCGCGACGCGCTCGTCGAGGGGCCACAGGAGCTCCATCGCGAGATCGAAGAGCAGCTCGCCGACGGCGGAGACGTCGCGCCGCACCACGATGTCTCCCAGATCGCCGTGCGCCGCGTGGTGGTCGATGATCGCGAGGACGCCCCTGCGCTCGGCGGGGGGGAAGCCGGCCGGCGCGAGGGCGAGATCCGCCGTGTCCATGAGGATAGTGAGCTCGTAGGCGGAATCGGGCTCGAGCGCGGCCACGACGTCCTCCGCGCCCGGCAGGAAACGCAGGGTCGCGGGAACGCCGTCCGGGCAGTACGCGACGGGGCGCTTGCCGAGCAGGCGCAGGATCCCGTGCATGCCGAGAAGAGAGCCGATCGCGTCGCCGTCCGGGTTCGCGTGGACCGCGAGCAGGATGCCGGAGGAGGTCGCGACGATCCTCCCGAGCGCCTTCTCCGGCGACTCGATCTTCGCGGCGTCGTCGAGGTCCCGCCTGGTCTCGCGGAGGATGCTGTCGACGCGCGAGCCGACGTCGAAGCTCTCGTCCAGGTGGAAGGAGAGCGCGGGCGTGAACCTCAGCGCGAGGCTCCGCCCGATCTCCTTGCGGAGGAACGAGGCGGCCTTGTCGAGCGCGGCCCGCACGCCCTCGCGATCGACGTCGCCCGGCGGCACGTAGAAGACGCGCGCCGATCGGAGATCGGGGGACATGTCGACGTCGGTGATCGTGGCGCGCAGCAGGCGGGGATCGCCGATCTGCCGGAGGAGGGCCCTCGACAGCTCGGCCCGGATGGACTCCCCGACGCGTCGCCCGCGCCTGCCGTCTGCGTCCCTCACCATTCGTCCTCTCCGCCGTCTTCCCCCGGTTCTCCGCCGTCATCGTAGCACGGGGACGCGGCGTCGGGCTCCCGAAACGGGGCGCCCGCCCCGATGTCGCCGCCGAGCGGGATCACCTCGGTCTCCCGCGAGATCACCGCCGCGAGGCCGAGGCGCTCGACGAACGAGCACACGTGGCCGAGCATCGAGTCGACGTGCGCGGCGCTGTTGCCGACGACCGCGGCGCCGACCACGGCGCGCTGGAGGGAGTCGTTCTCGCCGACTTCCGCGACCGCGACGTTGAACTTGGACTTGGTGCGCTCGACGACGCGCTTCAGGATCGAGCGCTTCCCCTTGAGCGACGCGTTTCCGTGAAGATGGAGCGCGATCCGGCAGACGCCGACGAACATGACGCGGACCTCGTTGCAGGCGACGGGTCTCGCCGCCTCATGGCATGGTCACCTCGACCTGCTTTTCGACGTACGCCTCGATGATGTCGCCCACCTTGATGTCGTTGTAGCCGTCGAGGCAGATGCCGCACTCGAAGCCGCTCGCGACCTCGCGGGCGTCGTCCTTGAACCGCTTCAGGGAGGAGAGCTTGCCCTCCCAGATCTGCACCGACTCGCGGATGAGGCGCGCGCGGGCCGAGCGGGCGATCTTGCCCTCGGTCACGTACGAGCCGGCGATCGTCCCGATCTTCGGGATGGTGAAGGTGTCGCGCACCTCGGCGGTGCCGATCATCTCGAGCTCCATCTTCGGCGCGAGCTTGCCTATCATCGCCGCCCGCACCGCGTCGATCATCTCGTAGATGATGGCGAAGATCTTGATGTCGATCCCCTGCTCCTCGGCGAGCTGCCGCGCCTTGCCGGCGGGCCGGACGTTGAACCCGAGGACGATCGACCCGGAGGTCGACGCGAGCAGGACGTCCGACTCGGTGATGCCGCCGACCGACGCGTGGACGATCGTGACCTTCACCTTCTCGTTGGACAGCTTCATGAGCGCGTCCCTGAGCGCCTCCATGGTGCCCTGCACGTCGGACTTGATGATGAGCTTGATCTCCGCCTGGTCCGTCTCCTGCATCTGCTGGTAGAGCGTCTCGAGCGACGGCCGCGCCGGGCCGGCGGCGCTCGCCTTGGTCCTCTCCGCGCGGGTGCTCGCGACCTTCTCGGCGATCTTCATGTCCGCGGCGGCGTCGAAGGCCTCGCCCGCGCCGGGCACCGCCGACAGGCCGAGCACCTCGACGGGCGACGACGGCCCGGCCTCGGTGATCTTGCGGCCGCGCTCGTCGGTCATGAGCCGGATCTTCCCCCACGTCGAGCCCGCGACGATGATGTCGCCGGTCTTGAGCGTGCCCTCCTGCACGAGCAGGTTGGCGACCGGGCCGCGGCCGCGATCGAGGTACGCCTCGAGCACGACGCCGGCGCCGGGGCGCTTCTGGTTCGCCGTGAGCTCCAGCATCTCGGACTGCAGCGAGATCATCTCGAGCAGCTTGTCGAGCCCCTGCCCGCTCTTCGCCGAGACCTCGACCATGATGGTCTCGCCGCCGAGCTCCTCGGGCAGGAGGTTGTGCTCCATGAGCTGCCGGCGCACGCGATCGATGTTCGCGCTCGGCAGATCGCACTTGTTGATCGCGACGATGATCGGGCACGACGCGGCGCGCGCGTGGTTGATGGCCTCGATC
>JALNZK010000071.1 GCA_023229365.1 Pseudomonadota bacterium
GTTCTCGAACCACGTCATGCTGCAGCAGTTCGAGAACCCCGCGAACCCGGCGGCGCACAGGGCGCGCACCTCCGAGGAGATCTGGCGGGACACGGACGGCGCGGTGGACGTGGTCGTCGCCGGCGTCGGAACCGGCGGCACGATCACCGGGATCGCCCAGGCGCTCAAGCCGCGCAAGCCGTCGCTTTGCGCCGTCGCGGTCGAGCCCGCGGACTCCCCCGTCCTGTCGGGCGGCGCGCCCGGGCCGCACAAGATCCAGGGCATCGGCGCCGGGTTCGTGCCCGCGGTGCTCGATCGCGGGCTCATCGACGAGGTGATCCGGGTCCGGCACCAGGACGCCGGCGCGACCGCGCGCCGCATGGCGCGCGAGGAGGGGCTCCTCGTCGGGATCTCGTCCGGCGCGGCGGTCTTCGCGGCGCTCGGGCTCGCCGCCCGCCCGGAGCACGCCGGCAAGACGATCGTCGCCATCGCGCCCGACACGGGCGAGCGCTACCTGAGCACCTGGCTCTTCGAAAGCGAGGGGTGACGTGAGCGGGCTGGGACCGAAGTGCAAGACCGACTCGCTCGCGCCCCCGGGCTTCGCGCCGAGCGGCGGGCGCTCCGCCTCGTCCGAACCGTCGCGGCACATGGCGGCGGTCGTCGACGCGCTCTGCGCGCCCGGCCTCTGCGGGAGCTCGCGCGGCCCGCACGGCGGCCCCCTGCCGTCGCGCGACGTCGTCGTCGCGATGGTCGAGGATCTGCGCTCGGTGCTCTTCCCCGGCTACTTCGGCGTCTCGGAGGCGTCGGCCGAGAGCGTGCGCTTCCACGTCGGGGCCGCCCTGGACCACGTGATCCGCGCGCTCACCGAGCAGATCCGCCGCGGCCTCTGCTTCACGTGCCTCGCCGCGCCGGGCGCCGCCTGCGCCGAGTGCGAGGACAAGGCGCGCCGCATCGCGCTCGACTTCCTCGACAGGCTGCCGGAGGTGCAGCGCCTGCTCGCCACGGACGTGACCGCGGCGTACCAGGGCGACCCGGCGGCCTCGACCTCCGACGAGGCGATCTTCTGCTACCCGGGCGTCCTCGCGATCACGAGCTACCGCATGGCGCACGAGCTGTACGGCCTCGGCGTGCCGCTCATCCCGCGGATTATCACCGAGCACGCCCACAGCCTCACCGGGATCGACATCCACCCCGGCGCCGCCATCGGCCCGGCGTTCTTCATCGATCACGGCACCGGCGTCGTCATCGGCGAGACGACGATCATCGGCGAGCGCGTGCGCCTCTACCAGGGCGTCACGCTCGGCGCGAAGAGCCTGCCGCTCGACGAGCACGGCAACCCGGTCAAGGGGATCGCCCGCCACCCGATCGTGGAGGACGACGTCGTGATCTACTCGGGCGCGACGATCCTCGGCCGCGTGACGATCGGCCGCGGCGCGGTGATAGGCGGCAACGTGTGGCTGACCTGGAGCGTCGAGCCGGGCGAGCGGGTCACCCAGGCGTCGGCGACGCGCGAGCGCTTCGCCGGCGGCGAGGGGATATGACCGCCGCGAGGGCGACGTCCGCCGGGCGAGGCGGGCCGCATGCTTGACGCGATCACCGCGATCGCGCTCGCGGCGTTCGCGCTGATCGCCCAGATGGGACCGTACCTCCTGCCCGGCCTCGCGGCGGCGGGCGTCCTCCACGTGATCCTCCCGTTCGGCGCGGTCGCGCGCCACCTCGGCGGCCGCGGCCCCCTCCCGGTCCTCAAGGCGGTCGCCCTCGGCGTGCCGCTGCCGATCTGCTCGTGCGGCGTGCTGCCGCTGGCGGCGTCGCTCAAGAGCTCCGGCGCGCGGAACGGAGCGACGATCGGGTTCCTCGTCACCACCCCGACGACCGGCGTCGACTCGATCCTCGCGACCTACTCGCTCATGGGAGGCGCCTTCACCGCGCTGCGCGTCGCGGCGACGGTGGTGCTCGGGCTGATCGCCGGCTTCGGCACCGCGCTCGTCTCCCACTCCGAGGCGGTGGCGGCCGTCCCGCCCGCGCCGGGAGAGGTCCTGCGCGGGTTCGGCGGCCACGCCGCCGGCGCGCTCCGGTACGCCGTCGTCGAGCTGTTCGGCGGCATCGCGCGGCCGCTCGCCTTCGGCATCGCGCTCGGCGGGCTCATCACCTACGCCCTCCCCGGCGATCTGCTCGAGAGCACGATCGGGCACGGCTTCCTGTCGTACGCGGCGATGGCGGCGATCGGGATTCCGCTGTACGTCTGCGCGAGCGGCTCCATCCCGCTCGCGGTGGCGCTGCTCGCCAAGGGGCTGAGCCCGGGCGCGGCGCTCGTCTTCCTGATCGCCGGCCCCGCGACCAACGTCGCGGCGGTCACGGTCATCGGCAAGATGATGGGGCGGCGGACCCTCGCCGTGTACCTCGCGACGCTGGTGGCGGGCTCCGTCGCCGCCGGGTACGCGGCCGACGCGCTGTTCGCGGCGTTCCCGGCGCTCGTCCCCGCCGCCGCGCTCCAGGGCGGGCACCTGCACGCCGCCGAGGGGCTCGGGCCGTTCGAGATCGCCGCCGGGATCGCCTCGCTCGGGCTCATCGCGTACCACCTCCTCGTGCCGCTGGCGCGCAGGCTGCGCTCCAGGGCCCCTGCGGCCGCCGGGGCCGGCGCCGTGGCGCTCCGCGTGCCGGACATGAGCTGCGACCACTGCGTCCGGACGATCACGGGCGCGCTGGAGAAGGTCGACGGCGTCCGCCTCGTGAGCGCGGACCCCGGGAGCAAGCTCGTCACCATCGAGGCCGATTCGAAGGAAGCCGTCGCCCGCGCGGCGGCGGCGATCCGGAAGGCGGGGTTCAACCCGGAAGACTGAGCGAGCAGTTGGGACCCCGCAATCCCACTCGTCCCCGATGTCCCAGTTGTCCTACTTCTTCTTGTCCCACTTGCGCCGCATCAGCTTCACCAGCTCCCCGTCTCCCCGCCGCTGAGCGATCACGAGCGCCGTCTCCCCCGCGGCGTTCCTGGCGCCGACCTCCGCGCCGCCCGCGAGCAGCGCCTCCGCCCCGCGCCAAGAGCCGATCGCGGCCGCCTCGTGCAGCGGCGTGTTCCCGCGGCCGTCGACCGCGTCGATCTTCGCGCCGGCGTCGAGCAGCACGCCTATCACGACGGCCGGCCCCGGATCCTTGAACCTGGTGCCCGGCTCCATGCCGAGCTCGGCGTCGCCGTACACGTGCACGTGCTGCGGGGCGTAGGCGAACGGGCCCCAGTGGAGCGGCGTGCGGCCGTCATCGTCCCTGGCCTCGAGGTCGGCCTTCGCGTCGATCAGGACGCGCACGGCCTCGACGCGCCTATCGATCACCGCGAGGTGCAGCGGCGTGAAGCCGTCGTTCGCCGCGCGCGGGCTCGGCGCCGCGCCGGCGGCGAGCAGCAGCCCCATGGTGCTCGTGTGCCCGGGCTTGGCCGCGGCGGGGGGCGGCGTGTAGCCCCAGCCGTCACCGGCGTCCGGCGCCGCGCCGCGTCGCAGGAGCTCCTTGACGAACGCGTCCATCCCGCCGCGCGCCGCGAGCGCGAGCGCGTTTCCGGGGATCGCCGCCCCCGCCGCGAGCAGCGCGAACGCCATGTCGTCCCGCTCGAACTCGAGCGCCCACATGAGCGCGGCCCCGTAGGGCCTCGCCTCGGCCGAGACGACCTCGGGGTGCGCGGCGACGAACGCGTCGAGCTCGTCCCGCGGCGCGGGATTGCGGGCGAGCGCGTCGAGCTCCCTGATCGCGTCCTCGCCGGACATCCGCGGCGGCGCGATCGGCCCCTGCGGCTCCGGCGGCTCCGGCTCGACGGCCGGGGCCTTGGCCTGCGCCCGCTCCGGCACGCTGGGCGCGCAGCCTGCGAGCAGAACGGCGAACGCGCTATACCCGAACCGCCGGACGAAGGGCCCCATGCGAAGGATCGTACTCCAGTCCGGAAAACCAGGCCTTGATTTCTCCCGGACAAGCCCAATACTCTATGCCCGATCGGAGGCGCGGCGCGGCGATGAACCCCTATCTGGCATTCCTCATCTACCTCGTGGCCATCCTGGGCTTCGTCGCGATCGCGCTCCTCCTCAACCGCGTGCTCGGCCCCAAGCCCGCGCGCTCGGCGCTCAAGCAGGAGCCGTTCGAGTGCGGCGCCACGCCCGCGGATCCCGTGAACGTCAGGCGCATCCCGGTCAAGTACTACGCGGTCGCGGTCGTCTTCGTCGTCTTCGACCTCGAGGCGGTCTTCCTCTTCATCTGGGCGCTCGCCGCGCAGCCGGTGACCGACTTCATGCTGGCCACCTTCGGCGTGTTCACGGCGCTGCTCGTGCTCATCCTCGCGGTCGTCTGGCGCTCGGGGATCCTGCGCGACGTGACGGAGTGACGGATGGCGCTCGACTACCTCACCACGAAGAAGGACGAGCTCGTCGGCTGGGCGCGGAAGTTCTCGCTCTTCCCGTACCCGTTCGTCACCGCCTGCTGCGGCATGGAGTACATGTCGGTCAGCGCGACCCTCTACGACCTCGACCGCTTCGGCGCCGCGCTCCCGCGGTTCTCCCCGCGGCAGGCGGACCTGCTGATGATCGTGGGCACGATCTCGCACAAGCAGGCGCCGATCGTCCGCAAGGTCTACGAGCAGATGTGCGAGCCCAAGTGGGTGATGGCGTTCGGCGTGTGCGCCACGAGCGGCGGCTTCTACCGGAACTACGCGGCCGTTCCGGGCGTCGACAAGATCATCCCGGTCGACGTGTACGTCCCGGGCTGCCCGCCGCGGCCGGAGATGGTGATCGACGCGATCATGAAGCTCCAGGACAAGATCGCCCGGGAGCGGCACCCGATCGTCGGGGAGCGGTTCTGACGATGCGCGCGAGGCACCTCGAGGAGCTCCGGGACAGGCTCGCGCCGGACGCGAAGGCGGCGGCGGTCTCCCACGGGACGCTCGCGCTCGAGCTCGAGCCCGCGCGGCTCCTCGCCACGGCGTCGCGGCTGCGCGACGAGCTCGGGTTCGATCTCCTGCTCGACGTGACCGCCGTGGACTGGCTCGGACGAGTCCCGCGGTTCGAGGTGGTCCACCACTTCTACTCGACCGCGCGGTTCGTCCGCGTCCGGCTGAAGCAGCAGGTGCCCGAGGAGGACCCGACCGTCGACACGCTCACCGGGCTCTACGGCTCCGCGCGCTACATGGAGCGCGAGTGCCACGACATGTACGGGATCGCCTTCCGCGGCAACCCGGATCTGCGGCCGATCCTGCTCTACGAAGGGTTCGTCGGCCACCCGCTGCGCAAGGACTACCCGAAGGACCGGGAACAGCCGCTCGTTCCCTACAGGAAGTGACGGAGCGAAGAGTGGAGACGCGGCTTCCCAACCCGATCCGGCCCGCCTTCGAGCCCCTCGATGACGAGGAGCTCCAGGTCGTCTCCATCGGGCCGTCGCACCCGACGACGCACGGGACCATCCAGATCATCGCGGCGCTCGACGGCGAGAAGGTCGTGCGCGCCGACGTCCACTGCGGCTACCTGCACCGCGGCTTCGAGAAGGAGTGCGAGGATCACACCTGGCACAACCTCATCCCGTACGTCGACCGGCTCAACTACTGCTCGGCGCTGATCAACAACTTCGCCTACTGTGAGACGGTGGAGGCGCTGTGGGGGATCGAGATCACGCCGCGGTGCCGCTGGCTGCGGACGCTGCTCTCGGAGTACGCCCGCATCGCGGACCACCTGACGTGCGTCGGCGCGATCTTCATGGAGCTCGGCGCCATGACGCCGTTCCTCTACCTCATGACGCTGCGCGACTACATCTACGAGCACCTCGCGAACCTCACCGGCGCACGCGTCACCCACTCCTACGGGCGCATCGGCGGCATGGCGCGCGACCTGCCCGACGGCTGGCTCGGCCGGCTCGAGGAGATCCTGCGCGAGTACGAGACCTTCGTCGGCCGCGCGCACGCCATGATGGATCGCAACCGCATCTTCATCGACAGGACGCGCGACGTCGGCGTCCTCACGACCGCGGAGGCGCTCCACTGGGGCTACACGGGCCCGATCCTCCGCTCCACGGGCGCGCCGCGCGATCTCCGGAAGGACACGCCGTACCTCGCGTACGCGGAGCTCGACTTCGAGGTGCCGGTCGGCATCAAGGGCGACAACTACGACCGCTACTTCGTCCGGATGCGCGAGATGGACGAATCGGTGCGCATGATCCGGCAGTGCGTCGCAGCGCTGCCGGCGGGGCCGCTGGACGTGGACGATCACAGGTTCATGCTCCCCCCGAAGCGGCTCGTCTACTCGGAGATCGAGTCGCTCATCGATCACTTCAAGCTCGTCATGGAGGGCCCGAAGGTGCCGGCCGGCGAGGTGTACACGGCCCACGAGTCGGCGAACGGCGAGCTCGGGTTCTACGCCGTGAGCTGCGGGGAGGGCCGGCCGTACAAGCTCCACGTGCGCTCCCCGAGCTTCGTCCACATGGGCGGCATGCACCGGCTCCTCGAGGGCGGGCAGTTCGCGGACATCGTGCCGACGTTCGGGTCGATGAACATGATAGGCGGGGAGTGCGATCGATGAAGCGCCTCATCCCGGAGCTCGAGGCCTTGAAGGCCCGCCTCCCGAAGGGGAGCGAGTCGTCGCTCGTGATGCCCGCCCTGCACCGCATCCAGGAGGAGCGCGGCTTCGTCGCCGACGAGGACGTCGCGCAGCTCGCGGCCTATCTCGGCGTCCCGCGCGTGCGGATCGACGAGGCGCTGACCTTCTACACGATGTTCCGCCGCGAGCCCATCGGCCGGCACCACGTCCAGGTCTGCCGCAACGTCTCGTGCTCGATGAACGGCGCCGAGCGCCTGCTCGGGCTCCTCGAGGAGAGGCTCGGCGTCGCGCCCGGAGGGACGACGCCCGACGGCCGCGTCACGCTCTCGACCGTGGAGTGCCTCGCGTCGTGCGGCACCGCGCCGGTGATGGTCGTGGACGGGGCGTACCACGAGCGGGTCACCCCCGAGCGGCTCGACGAGATCCTGGAGGCGCTCGAATGAGGGCGTTCGAGAAGCGGCTCCAGAGCTTCGAGGTCACGGAGACCTCCCACACGCTCGCGGCGTACCGCTCGCGGGGCGGCTACGGCGCGCTCGCCAAGGCGCTGCGCTCCATGAAGCCCGCGGACGTCACGAAGGAGGTCTACGACTCCGGCATCCAGGGCCGCGGCGGCGCGGCGTTCCCGATGGGGCGCAAGTGGCAGGTCGTGAAGCCGGACGACGGCCTCGAGCACTTCCTGTGCGCCAACGCGGACGAGGGCGAGCCCGGGACGTTCAAGGATCGCTGGATCCTGGAGAACGCGCCGCACCTCCTGCTCGAGGCGATGGCGATCGCCTGCTACGCGATCGGCGCGCACCACTGCTTCATCTACATGCGCGGCGAGTTCGATCTGTCACGGCGCCGGGTCGAGGGCGCGCTCGAGGAGGCGTACGGCGCCGGCCTCCTCGGCGAGCGGATCCTCGGCACGCCGTTCTCGTGCCATGTCGTGCTCGTGCGTGGCGCCGGGGCGTACGTGTGCGGGGAGGCGTCGGGGCTCCTCTCCTCCGTCGAGGGGAAGAAGGGGTACCCGCGCAACCGGCCGCCGCGACTCACCGTCCGCGGCCTCTTCCAGAAGCCGACCGTGATCAACAACGTGGAGACGCTCTCGAACATCCCGTGGATCATCGACCACGGCGCCGCGGCGTACCGCGCGCTCGGCACGCCCAAGAGCCCGGGCACCCGGCTCGTCTCGATCTCCGGCCACGTCGTGCGCCCCGGGGTGTACGAGATCCCGTTCGGCACGCCGCTCGACGAGTTCATCTACGAGGACTGCGGCGGCGTGACGGGCGGCCGCGCGCTCAAGGCGGTCGTTCCGGGAGGGATCTCCACGAAGGTTCTCGTCGCAAAGGAGATCGCCGGGCTGCCCATGGATCACGCGTCGCTCGACGCGGCCGGATCGTCGCTCGGCTCGGGCGGCATGATCGTCATCGCCGAAGGCACCTGCATGGTCCGCCTGCTGCAGGTGATGCTCCGCTTCTACCACCACGAGTCGTGCGGCCAGTGCACGCCCTGCCGCGAGGGCACGGGCTGGATGCACCGCATCGTCGACAGGATCGCGGCCGGCCGCGGCGCGGCCGGCGACATCGATCGGCTGATCCACGTCTCGCACTTCAACGACGGCACGACGATCTGCGGGCTCGGCGACGCGGCGGGCTACGCGACGGTCGGGATCCTCGACAAGTTCCGGGACGAGTTCGAGCACTTCATGGCGCACGGCCGCTCGCGGTGCGGGGGGAGCCTCGCATGACGCGGATCTTCCTCAACGGGCGGGAGATCGAGGTCGCGGCGGACACGACCGTGCTGCGCGCGGCGCTCGACAACGGCGTCTACGTCCCGTACTTCTGCTGGCACCCGCGGCTCTCGGTCGCCGGCAACTGCCGCATCTGCATGGTGGAGGTCGAGGGCAAGGGGCTGGACATCGCCTGCAACATGCCGGTGAGCGAGGGGATGAAGGTCCTCACCGACTCCGACGAGGTGCGCGCGGCGCGCAAGGCGATGATGCAGTTCCTCACGCTCAACCACCCCGTGGACTGCGGCATCTGCGACAAGGCAGGCGAGTGCACGCTCCAGGACTACCACTTCGCGTACAACGGCGCGCCGTCGATCTCGGCCGAGCCCAAGGTCCGCGCGACCAAGTTCCACGATCTCGGCGACCGCATCCTCATCGACAACGAGCGCTGCATCGTCTGCTCGCGGTGCGTCCGCTTCACCCACGAGGTGTCGCGCTCGAAGGCGCTCGGTATCCAGGGTCGCGGCGACACCTCCCTCGTGCGGTGCGAGGAGGGGCGGCGGTTCGACGACCCCTACTCGGACAACGTGATCGACCTCTGCCCGGTGGGCGCCCTCCTCTCCCGCTCCTTCCTCTACAAGGCGCGGGTCTGGTTCCTCGAGGCGACGCCGTCCGTGTGCCCGGGTTGCGCGCGCGGCTGCGCGATCCGGATCTGGCACCTCCGGGCCGACCGGCGCCTCCAGCGCCTCGATCCGCGGCGCAACCTAGAGATCGCCCGCGTGACGCCGCTCGACGACCCGGCGGTCAACGGCCCGTGGATCTGCAACAAGGGGCGCGACCTCGCGGCGATCTTCGAGCGCCCGCGCGCCGATCAGGCGATGCTGCGCGGAAGGCCCGTGCCGCTCGCGGAGGCGATATCCGAGGCGCGCCGCCTCGTCGACGGGGCGAAGAGGCGGACGGCGCTCGTCTCGAGCTGGGGCTCGGACGGGGAGCTCGCCGCGTTCCGCGATCACCTCGCGGCGCGGTTCGACGTGCGCGTCAAGCCGGACCACGTCCCGCAGCCCGGGGAGATCGTCGAGGACGACATCCTGATCCGCGCGGACAAGAACCCGAACACCCGGGGCGCACGGGCGCTGTTCGGCGAGAGGCCCGTCGCCTTCGAGCCCGGCACCGATCTCGTGCTCGTCTGGGGCGAGGGGTTCGACTACTCGCGCGTGCCGGCCGGCGCCAAGGTCGTGCTCCTCGGCTCGTACCTCGCGCCGGAGAACGGCGCCGCGGACGTCTTCCTGCCGATCTCCGTCCAGACCGAGCGGGACGGCTCCTACACCAACTCCGACGGGATCGCGCGCCGCTTCGAGGCGTGCTTCCCGCCCGGAGAGACGATCGCCCACGCCGCCGACCTGTTCGCCGCGATCGGAGGCCGGCCATGATGCGGGATCTCGTGGTCGTCCTCGTCTTCATCAGCTACGCGATCCTCGTGCTGCTGCTCTTCGGCGTGCTCCTCACCTGGGTCGAACGCAAGCTCGCGGCGGTGATGTCGGACCGGATCGGCGCGAACCGCTGCTACCTCCGGCTCCCGTTCACGCGGTTCCGGATCATCTGGCTCGGGCTGTTCCAGGCGGTCGCCGACGGCCTCAAGATGCTGCTCAAGGAGGACTTCCGCGCGGACGCGCACGACCGCTTCGGCTACGCGATCGCGCCGTGGCTCGTCTTCACGCCGGTGCTCCTCGTCTTCGCGGTGGTGCCGTTTGGCGGCGAGATCGTCCCCTCGGAGCTGCTCGACTTCTCGCCCGGCGCGGCGGCCTGGTTCGGCGGCGAGCGCTACGAGATGCAGATCGCGCGGCTCGACGCCGGGCTGCTCGTGGTGTTCGCGTTCGGCGGCCTGACGGTGATAGGCAGCCTGCTCGCGGGCTGGTCCTCGGGGAACAAGTTCTCCCTGCTCGGCGCGGTCCGCGCGGGCGCGCAGATGATCTCCTACGAGGTCGTGATGGGGCTGTCCGTGCTCGGCCTCGTGCTGCTCTACGGCACGGTCGACCTCATCGATATCGTCCATCAGCAGTCGGGCTCCCTCCTCGGCTTCCTCCCGGCGTGGGGGATCTTCCTGCAGCCGTTTGCGGCGATCCTGTTCCTCACCGCGGCGATGGCCGAGAACAAGCGCGTCCCGTTCGACCTGCCGGAGGCGGAGTCCGAGCTCATCGCCGGCTACTTCACCGAGTACAGCGCGATGAAGATGGGCCTGTTCATGTTCGCCGAGTTCATCGAGGTCGCGGTGATCGCCGCGCTGTTCACGACGCTGTTCCTCGGCGGCTGCAACCTGCCCTTCCTCGGCGACGCGGGGTTCGCGTTCCCGGGCGGCGGCACCGTCGCCCTGCCCCACGGCGCGGTGGTCGCGATCCAGCTCGCCGTCTTCCTGGCCAAGGTGTTCCTCGTCTCGGCGTTCCAGATCCAGGTGCGGTGGTCGCTGCCGCGGTTCCGCTACGATCAGCTGCTCCGCTTCGGCTGGACGTTCCTCTTGCCGCTCGGCATCGTGAACCTCACGGCGACCGCCGTGATCTCGTGGGCGGGGTGGGTATGATGGATCTCGGGCGCCGCAAGAGCTACTGGAACCGCCCGACCCTGGGCCTCTGGGAGCGGTCGTACCTCCCCGAGGTGCTGCGCGGCCTCGCGGTGACGGGCGGCGTCATCGCGCGGAACCTGGCGCGCTGGCTCACGTTCCGGAAGGGCGCGCTCACCGCCCGCTACCCGGAGGAGCGCCGCGCCGACTACGCCGCCGGCAACCGTGGCAAGCACGTCCTGACGACGCGACCGGACGGACGGCCGCAGTGCATCGCGTGCATGCTGTGCGCGACGGCCTGCCCCGCGCGCGTCATCGAGATCGAGGCCGCCTTCGATCCCGCGGACGCGGCGCACCCCAAGCACCCGGCGCGCTTCGAGATCGACTACTCGCGGTGCGTCTTCTGCGGGCTGTGCGTCGAGGCGTGCCCGGAGGACGCGATCCGCATGCCGCAGGACGTCCCGGACCTGCCGTCCCACGACCGCGGCGAGATGTGGCTCTCCCGCGACCACCTGCTCGGCTGGTGCCCGCGCTCCGACGCGGCCAAGCCCTACCCGCCGGGCCCGGCGGGCGGCGGGGAGGGAGGCTCCCTTTGAGCGCGGCGACAGAGACCATCCTCCTCTGGTTCTTCGCGGGCGCGGCGGCGCTCGGCGCGGTGGTGATGCTCTTCGCGCGCCACCCGATGCGGGTCGCCCTGTCCCTCGTCGGCGTCATGCTCGCACTCGCGGGCGTCTTCGCCGTGCAGGGAGCCCACGCGATCGCCGTCTTCCAGGTGCTGATCTACGTCGGCGCGGTGATGGTCTTCATGGTCTTCGTCATCATGCTGCTCGACCTGCGCGATCCGTCGTTCACGCGCCGCGCCTCGCGGCTGCTCGTGCCCGGGGTGGCCGTCGCGACACTGTTCCTCGCCGCGCTCCTCGCCCTCGTCTCGACGGCGCCGGCCGGCGCGCCCGCTGACACCGGGACGTTCGCGCTCGAGCCGTTCTCGGCCGCGTTCCTCGAGGAGCACTGGCTCGAGTTCGAGCTCTCCTCCGTGCTCCTGCTGGTGGCGGTCCTCGCCGTGCTCGCCGTCGTCAAGGGGAGCGGGAGGGACCATGGATAACACGCAGATGCTCGTCGCGCTCGGCGCGATCCTGTTCGTCCTCGGGCTCCTGGGCGTCGTGGTGCGGCGCAACCTGCTCGTCGTGCTCATGTGCCTCGAGCTCATGCTCAACGGGGTCAACGTGGAGCTCGTGACGTTCTCGAGGATGCACGGCTCGACCGCGGGGGGCGTCCTCGTGTTCCTCGTGTTCGTCGTCGCCGCGGCGGAGCTGGCCATCGCGATCCCGATCGTGCTGCTGCTCGTGCGGCGGAAGCGGACCCTGGACGCGGACGCGTTCAGGGATCTGAAAGGATAGGCATGCCCTGGCTCGGCCTCATCGTCGCCCTGCCCCTCCTCGGGTTCGCGCTCAACGGCGCGCTGGGGCAAAGGCTCGGCAAGCGGTTCGTCACCGCGGTCGGCTGCGGCCTGCCGATCGCGGCGGCGCTGATCGCGGCGCGCTGCTTCCTCGCGCTCCTCGACACCGGCACGCCCGTCTCCGAGACCGCGTTCACCTGGGCCGTCGTGGGCGGCTACGCCTTCGAGGTCTCGTTCTGGTTCGACCGGCTCTCGGCGGTGATGGCGCTCGTCGTGACCGGCGTCGGGTCGCTCATCCACGTCTACTCCACGGGCTACATGAGGGACGACGAGAGCTACGCGCGCTACTTCGCGTACCTGAACCTCTTCCTCTTCTTCATGCTGCTCCTCGTGCTCGGCCGGTCGATGCTCGTGCTGTTCGCGGGCTGGGAGGGCGTCGGGCTCACGTCGTACCTCCTGATCGGGTTCTGGTTCGATGATCCGGCGAAGGCGAAGGCCGGCAAGAAGGCGTTCATCACGAACCGCGTGGGCGACGCCGCGTTCCTCGCCGGGATGTTCCTCTTGTACGGCGGGCTCGGCACCCTCGACATGGTGCGGATCAACGAGGCGTTCCTCGCGGGCCCCGTGCCCGCGGTCTCGGCCACGCTGGTCGGCCTCCTCCTTTTCGCGGGGGCCACCGGCAAGTCGGCGCAGATCCCGCTCCACGTCTGGCTGCCGGACGCCATGGCCGGCCCGACGCCGGTCTCGGCGCTCATCCACGCCGCGACGATGGTCACGGCCGGCGTGTACATGGTCGCGCGGCTCAGCGGCGTCTACCTCCAGGCGCCCGAGGCGTCGCAGGTCATCGCGGTCGTCGGCGCGGCCACGGCGCTGTTCGCCGCGACGATCGCGATCGCGCAGACCGACATCAAGAAGGTGCTCGCGTACTCGACGATCTCGCAGCTCGGCTTCATGTTCCTCGCGCTCGGCGTCGGGGCGTACGGGTTCGCGGTCTTCCACCTGATGACCCACGCGTTCTTCAAGGCGTGCCTCTTCCTCGGCGCCGGGAGCGTGATCCACGCGCTCGGGGGCGAGCAGGACATCAGGAAGATGGGCGGCCTGTGGCGCAAGATCCCGGTGACCTTCGTCACCTTCGCCGTCGCCACCGCGGCGATCGCGGGGATCCCGGGGCTGGCCGGCTTCTTCTCCAAGGACGAGATCCTCCTGTTCGCGTTCGGCAGCTCGGCCGGCGGGGCTCCCTACCTGTGGGGCATCGGCGCCGTGACGGCGCTCCTCACCGCGCTCTACATGTTCCGGCTCCTGTGGCTCACGTTCTTCGGCGCGCCGAGGATGCCCCCCGAGGTGGAGCACCACGTGCACGAGTCGCCCCTGTCGATGACGGGCGTGCTGGTCGTCCTCGCGCTGCTCTCGGTGGGCGGCGGCTACCTCCACGTGCCGCAGTTCCTCGCGCCGGTGCTGCCGATCCCGGCGCTCACCGAGGCGGGCGAGCACGCCGAGCGCGCGCTCATGGGGATCTCCATCGCCATCGCGCTGGCCGGGCTGGCGCTCGCCTGGTTCTTCTTCTCCAAGGGCGCCGCACGGGCGCAGGCGGCGCAGAGGGCGCTCTCGCCGCTGCACAAGCTGCTCGCCGACAAGTGGTACGTCGATGAGCTGTACGGGCTCGTCGTCATCAGGCCGCTGCACGCGATCTCCGACCGCCTGTTCCTCCGCGTCGGCGATCGGATTCTCTTCGACGGCTCGCTGCACGGGCTCGCCGCGCTCGCGCGCCACGGCGCCCGGCTGCTCTGCCGCGTGCAGACCGGCAGCCTCCACCTCTACGCGCTCCTCGTGCTGTTCGGCGGGGCGGCGCTCCTCCTCTTGAGGTGGCTCCATGGCTGAAGCGCTCGTCCTCAACGCCCTCGTCTACCTCCCGCTCGCGGGGCTGCTCGCGATCCTGCTCGTGCCGCGCCGGCGGGAGGGCGCCGCGAAGTGGATCGCGCTCGCCGCGACGACGATCCAGCTCGGCCTCGGTTGCCTCCTGTACGCGCGCTTCGACGGCTCGAACCCCGGGCTGCAGTTCGTCACCGACCTGCCGTGGATCGCCGCCTGGGGCGTGCACTACATCGTCGGGCTCGACGGCCTGAACCTGCTCCTCGTCCTCCTGACCGTCTTCCTGGGCCCCCTCGTGGTGCTCGGCTCGTTCACCGCGATCCGCGCGCAGATCCGCCTGTTCTACTCGATGCTGCTGCTCGTGCAGTTCGCGATGCTCGGCACTTTCGCCGCGCAGGACCTGTTCCTCTTCTTCGTCTTCTGGGAGGCGATGGTCGTCCCGATGTTCTTCATCATCGGGATCTGGGGTGGCGAGCGGCGGGTCTACGCCACGATGAAGTTCGTCCTGTACACGGCGGCGGGCAGCATCCTCATGCTCGCGGCCGCGATCTACCTCGTCGTCGCCGGGCACGCCGCGACCGGGAGCTTCTCCTTCGCCTTCGAGGATCTCTACCGCCTCGCGCTCCCGTTCGAGGCGCAGGCGATCATGTTCGCCGCGTTCGCGATCGCCTTCGCCATCAAGGTGCCGATGGTGCCCCTGCACACCTGGCTCCCCGACGCGCACGTCGAGGCCCCGACCGCCGGCTCCGTGGTGCTCGCGGGCGTGCTCCTCAAGATGGGCACGTACGGCTTCCTGAAGCTCGGCCTGCCGCTCTTTCCGGACGCCGTGCGCGCGGCCTCCCCGGCCCTCATGGCGCTCTCCACCGCGGGGATCCTCTACGGCGCGTGCCTCGCGCTCGTGCAGACCGACATCAAGAAGATCGTCGCGTACTCCTCCATCAGCCACCTCGGCTACGTCATGCTCGGGCTCTTCAGCTTCAGCCTCCTGGCGGTGCAGGGCGCGGTGATCCAGATGATCAGCCACGGGCTCGTCGCCGGCGGCCTGTTCCTGATGGTGGGCATGATCTACGAGCGCCGGCACACGCGGGATCTCGCCGCCTACGGCGGGCTCGCCAAGATCATGCCGATCTACTCCGTGTTCTTCATGCTGCTCACGCTCGCCTCCATCGGGCTGCCCGCCACGAGCGGCTTCACGGGCGAGTTCATGGTGCTGCTCGGGAGCTTCACCGAGTCGCTGCGCGTCTACCGGGAGACCGGCGCGACGCTCCCGCTCGCGGCGAGCGCCGCCGCCATCGCCGGCGTGGCGATCGGCGCCCTGTACATGCTCTGGCTCGCGGAGCGCTTCCTGTTCGGCAAGCCGCGGGTCGAATGCGCCCCGCCAGCTGATCTGGGCCGCCGCGAGAAGCTGATCCTCGGGGCGATCGTGGCCGCGATCTTCTGGATCGGCCTCTACCCGCAGCCGCTGCTCGAGAAGACCGAGCCCGCGGTCCACCGCCTGCTCGATCTCGTGGCGGCCGCGCGGACGGACGACGGGGGGGCGCCATGATCCTGCGCGACGCCCTCCTCGCCATGCTGCCGGAGCACGTCCTGCTCGCCGGCATCGTCCTCCTCCTCGTCGCGGAGATCGCGGCGCTGCCCGGGCGCGCGGCGGCGCCCATCGCGCTCGTCGCCGTCGTCGCGGCGGCGGGCGCCGGCCTCTGGCTCTCGGCCACCGGGTTCACGGCGGCGCCGTTCGAAGGCGCGTACGCGATCGCGCCGTTCGGGAGCGCGGCGAAGGCCATCCTGCTCGTGCTCGCGGTGCCGATCCTGCTGACCGCGCCCGGCGATCTCGCCGGGTACCGCGCCTACGCCCTCGTGCTCTCCTCGCTCTACGGCGCGCTCCTCATCAACGGCGCCGAGAGCTTCACGATCCTGTTCGTCGGGATCGAGCTCATGTCGCTGCCGGTGTACGCCCTCGCCGTGGTCTCCTTCAGGCGCGACGAGGGCGCCGAGGCCGCGCTCAAGTACCTCGTGCTCGGCGGCGCCGGCTCGGCGATGCTCCTCATGGGCGCGGCGCTCGTCTTCGGGAGCGGCGGCGATCTCTCCCTGGCCGCTTTCGCCGACGCCCTCGTCGCCGAGGATCTCCTCGCCCGGGCCGGCGTCGCGCTCGTCGTCGGCGCCCTCTTCGTGAAGGCCGCGATCGCGCCGTTCCACGCCTGGGCGCCGGACGTCTACGAGGCCGCGAGCGTGCCCGTCACCGCGTACATGGCGGTGGTGGTCAAGGCCGCCGTCCTGTTCGCCGCGCTCCGGCTGTTCCGCGCGGCCGCGCTCCCGGTCGAGCTCGTCGATCTCGTGGTGCTGTTCTCGCTCGCCTCGGTCGTCTGGGGGAACCTGGCCGCCATGCGGCAGGCGAGCCTCAGGCGCACGATCGCGTACTCGTCGATCGCCCACGCCGGCTACCTCTTCTACGCGTTCCTCGATCCCGGCCCCGGGCGCCCGGCGGCGATCGCCTTCTACGCGATCGCGTACGGGCTCTCGAACCTGCTCGCGTTCGCCGCGATCCCGCCCGCCGAGGACGACGCGGCGCGCGACCGGCTCGAGGATCTGCGGGGCCTCTTCTCGCGCCGGCCGTTCGCGGCGATCGCGATAGCGATCGCGATGCTGTCGCTCGCCGGGGTCCCGCCCCTGCCCGGCTTCACGGCCAAGTTCTTCCTGTTCAACAACGCCATGATCGCGGGCTACACGGCGTACGCCGTCGCGGGCCTCGTCGCGAGCTACCTCGGGCTGTACTTCTACCTGCGCGTCATCCAGATCCTGTTCGCGAGCCCGTCCGAGGCGGCGGCCGGCGAGCCCCGCGGGCTGCGCGCGGCGGCGCTCGTCGCGACCGTCCTGTGCCTCGTCGGCACGCTGCTCCTGTCCGTCCTCCCGGGGTGGCTCGTCGACCGCCTCGCCGGCTGATCCGGCCCTACTCCTCGTCCTGCATGCCGTCGTAGATCTCGGCGAAGCGCGGCGCGCAGCGGAAGAACGCGGCGTGCACCGCGGGATCGAAGTGCAAGGGCTGCGTGCGGCCGTCGCCCCGGACGAGGATCTCCATCGTCTTCGCGTGGTCGAAGCCGGGCTTGTACGGCCTCGCGCTGCGCAGCGCGTCGTACTGGTCGCAGATGTTCATTATCCGGCCGGACAGCGGGATGGTCTCCCCCTTGAGCCCCCGCGGGTACCCGGTGCCGTCCCAGCGCTCGTGGTGGGTGAGCGCGATCTCCGCGCCCATGATCGTCGACGGCGTCTTCCCGAACTGCAGGATCTTGTAGCCGATCTCCGTGTGCGACCTCATGAGCGTCCACTCGTCGGCGTTCAGCGGGCCCTCCTTGAGCAGGACCGAGTCCGGCATGCCGATCTTGCCGACGTCGTGCATGGGGGCGGCGAAGAAGATGTCGTCGAGGAACTGCTTCTCGAGCCCGAGGTAGGACGCGATCTCCCAGGCGTAGTGCGCGACGCGGCGGACGTGGGAGCCCGTGCTCTCGTCCCGGTACTCCGCGGCGCTCGTCAGGGTGAACGTGATCTCCCGGTACGCCTCCCGGAGCTTGATCGTCGCGTCGTGCACCTTCCGGTCCTGCGCCTTGGCGTGCTCCGCGAGCAGATCGCCGTACTGCTTGAGCTTCAGGAGGTTGCGCACGCGCACCCACAGCTCGTCGGGATCGACGGGCTTCTGGAGGAACTCCTCGGCGCCGCACTGGAGGGAGCGCAGGCGCGAGTCCCGGTCGTCGGCGCCGGTGATCATGATGATCGGGATCCCCTTGGTGCGCGTGTCGGCCTTGAGCCTCTTCGCCACCTCGAACCCGTCGAGCCCGGGCATCCGGATGTCGAGCAGCACGAGATCCGGCGCGTCGTTGGCCACGGCGTCGAGGCCGGCCTTGCCGGTCGCGGCCGTGAGCATCTTGTAGCCCTTGGCCTCGAGCAGGCGCACGATCCAGTCGCGGTTGGTCTTTTCGTCGTCGATGACGAGGATGCGCGGGATGATCGAGAGGTGTTCCACGACGGCTCCTCCGGCACGGTTCGAGGAGATGGCCCTTTGGAGATGTAACGGCCACGCGCGAAACGAGTTAAGTGGCCATTTTCGAGCGGCTCGAGCTCAATCCCACTGGTCGGGCCTGCTCCCGTACTGGTCCAGCCACGCGAGCATGGCCCGGATGCTGCCCGTGGCGAGCGCGATGCACGCGTCCGCCGCGCCGTAGTAGACGTTGAGCGTGTCGCCGTCGTCCCCGCGCGTGAAGCCGCAGGGGAAGACGACGTTGTCGACGTCGCCGCGGCGCTCGTAGTCGGCCTCCGGGCCGAAGATCCACGAGTCGCCGCGCTTCAGGCAGCGCTCCGGCGTCTCGAGATCCATCAGCGCCAGGCCCAGGCGGTACAGGCACCCTCCCGCGGTCTGCCGCACGCCGTGGTAAATGAGGAGCCAGCCGCTCTCGGTCTCGATGGGCGGCGTGCACAGCCCGATCTTGCCCGCGTCCCACCAGGCGCCGTTGCGCGCGGGCAGGACCAGCCGGTGGCTGCCCCAGTGGCGCAGATCGGGCGAAAACGAGAGCCAGATGTGCGCGCCGATGGTGCCGACCGGGCGGTGCAGGAGCGCCCAGAACTTGCCCACCCGGCGCGGGAACAGCGCCGCGTCCTTGTCCTCGGGTGACATCACCGACCCGATGCGCTCGAAGCTCTTGAAGTCCCCGGTCAACGCGAGCGACACGCCTGGGCCGCCGCGGGAGTACGCCGTGTACGCGATCACGTACTTCTTCAGCTCGTCCACGTAGGTGATGCGCGGGTCCTCGACGCCCCAGACCTCCTCCGGGTACTTGTCGATCGCCGGCGCGAACGTCGGCTGCGGATCGATCCGCCAGCGGTCGACGCCGTTCACCGAGCGCGCGGCGCACAGGTGCGAGTGCCCGCGGTGATCCTCGACGCGGCACAAGAGGAGCGTCGTGCCGTCGGCGAGGCGCACGGCGCCCGGGTTGAACACCGTGTTCACGGGGTACGGCCAATCGGCGCGGGTCAGGATCGGGTTGCCGCGGTGGCGGACGAGCAGCTCGTGGTGGATCGACAGGTTCATGGTTCACTTCTCCGTGAGGACGTTCTGGGAAAGGCGCATCTCGACGAGAGCCATCAGGAACGACAGGGTGGACTCGCCGCCCTGGTTGCGGTTGACGCGGTCCGGGTGCAGCCCGTCCCGGCAGCCGCCCGTGGCCGGATCGTAAACCTGCGCGCGCAGCTCGTTGCGGCCGAGGAACCAGTCGAACGTGTTCTCGGCGATCGCGCGCCACCGCCCGTCGCCGGTCATGCCGTGCGCCTCGAGGCAGGCGGAGACCATCGCGCACGCCTCGACGGGCTGCTGGTCGAAGCGCGCCATCTCCTTGCCGCGCGCGTAGAAGCCGTTGGAGCCGACCGGCGCGAAGCAGCCGTCGGCCGAGACCTGGATGCGGGCGAGCCACTCGAGCGAGCGCAGGGCGACGTCGTGCATGTCCCCGCGATCCATCCACTGCGCGCAGAGGAGCAGGGCGTGCGGGAGCCGGGCGTTGCAGTAGCTCAGGCTCTCCTCGAACCAGGGCCAGTCGTCGGTGGCGACCCTCCTGTGCAGCGCGAGCAGGCGCTCCGCGAGGGCGATCCGCGCGTCGCGCACCCCGAGATCGCCCGACAGCTTCCGCAGGTACTCGTGGATCGCGAGCAGGCCGTAGGCCCAGGCGCGAGGCGACTTGAACTCCAGGAGGCGGCGCAGCGAGATGTCGAACAGGCGGCTGGCCATGCCGCGGAGCCCCTCGTTCCCGGTGCGCCCCACGATCATGCCCAGGGCCCACAGCGCGCGGCCGTGGCTGTCCTCCGAGCCGGTCTCCTCGCGCCATTGCCGGCTGAAAGAGAGGAAGTTGCGGAAGCGGCCCGTGTCCTGGTCGAGGGCGTGGGCGAGGAAGGACAGGTACCTCCCGGCGTGCCCCGACTGGATCAAGGTGTCGTCCCCGGCGGCCTCGAGCAGCATGGCGAGCACGACGGCGCGGGCGTTGTCGTCCGTCGCGTAGCCGTGCGCGCGATCGGGGATGTCGAAGATCGCGTGCTGGAAGAGCCCGGTGTCGTCGGTCATCCGCATGAGATGCGTGAGGTTCAGAGGCGGCAGCACATCCGACCGCCGGAGGTGCGGGCGGCCACCGTCGCCGACGCTGCGCTGCTTCGTTGCGCCCGACTGCGTGAAGCTCTCCATGTACGCCTGCGCGACCCTGGGCCAGACCATCGACCGGCCCATCAGGTAGGCCCGCTTGCGCATGGCGTGACGGCGCGCGTCGTTGCCGATGAGCTCGATCGACGCGGCGGCGATCGCGTGGCCGTCGCGGAACGGCACGAGCACCCCGCGGTCCTCGGCCAGGAGCTCCCGGGCGTGCCAGTACGGGGTCGACACCACGGCCTTGCCCATGCCCGCGGCGTACGCCAGGGTGCCCGAGGTGACCTGCGCCTCGTGGAGGTAGGGCGTGAGGTAGACGTCGGCCGCGCCGAGGAACTCGATGGGCTCCTCCTTGGTCACGAAGCGATCGTGGAAGATCAGGTGATCCTCGACCCCCAGCTCACGCGCCAGCCGCGAGAGGGACAGTCGGTAGGCCTCCCCTTCGCGCCGGCGCAGGTGCGGGTGGGTCGCGCCCACCACGAGGTAGACCGTGTCCGGGCAGGCGGCCACCACCTCGGGCAGCGCCTGTATCGCGAACTCGATCCCCTTGTTGGGGGAGAGCAGGCCGAAGGTCAGGAGCACGGTCTTCCCCTCGACGGCGAACTTGTCCTTGTAGAAGTTGGGATCCACGAACGGGACGTCCGGGATGCCGTGGTGGATGAGATCGATCTTCTCCGGCGAGACGCCGTAGATCTCCTGCAGCAGCTCCACGCCGCGCCGGCTCATGACGACCAGCCGGCTGCTCAAGGTCGTCAGCTCCTCCATCACGCGGCGCTGGTACGGATCGGGCTCGCGCAGCACCGTGTGCAGCGTCGTCACCACGGGCATCCTGAGATCGCGCAGCAGCGCGAGGACGTGGCTCCCGGCCGGGCCGCCGAACAGCCCGAACTCGTGCTGGAGGCTCAACAGATCCACGCCGTTGATGTTCAGGAAGTCCGCGGCCCGGCGGTAGGACGCGAGGTCGTTCTCGACGATCTCGAACCGCACCGCCGGCGTGTAGGTGTACGCGCCGTGCGGGTCGGTCACCGCGACGGCGAAGAGCTCCACCGACTTGTAGAGCGCGCCGAGCGCCTCGGCCAGATCGGCGGTGTAGGTCGCGATGCCGCACAGCCGGGGCAGCGAGCTGCCCACGAACGCTATGCGACCCGGCAAGACCGGAGCTCTCGAAATCATGCTCTTTCCTGCCCTTCCGCCGCGGCGCGCACACATCCGCGATCGACGTGGCGGCGGCCGCCGACGCTGCGGTCTCCGTCATCGCGGGATGTCCCTCGCCACCGGCTCGTACGCGGAACGCTCGCGCGTGCTGCTTCGACTTCGGCGGGAGAAATGAGATAGGCCGCTGTAGCGCCTTCCTCCCGAGCTCTTCCTGGTCCCCGTTCCGCACCCGACATGAACGCTACGGGATCAACCTATCAGCTGGAGGGCAAAGCCACAAGGACCGCGGATTTTGTGGATGCGAGCAGAGACGCGACAGCGTCCCGCGCCGCGTGAATCTGGTAGAATCGGGCGGTGAAAGAAGCACGGTTGTCGATATCGGCCGCGCTGCTCGCGGCGCTCGCGTTCGCCTCCTGGGCCGCCCACGCCGGGGAGCAGGGTCCGGCCCCTTCGCGGCCGCCGCTCCACAGGCTCGTCTACGGGAACCTCCTCATCCTGCGCTACAACCCGCTCGGGATCGAGGATCGGATCGAGCTCGAGTACCGCTACCGGCTGCAGAGGAGCGACGACATCTTGTGGAACGACACGTACGTGAGCCTGGGCCTGACGCCGACGGTCAACGCGGCGCTCACCCGCCTCGGCGCCACGCTCGCGGTCAAGCCGATCGCGATCGCGACGCTCTCCGCCGGCTACTACTATGTCCTCTGGTACGACGCCTTCGGCCACCTGCGGTCGTTCGAGAGCCCGGACGACGACTTCTCGGACTCCGCGATCGAAGGCGGCGCCGAGCGGGCGATCGCGACCACTGGGCACGAGCTGCAGCTGCGGGCGAGCCTCGCCGCCAAGGCCGGCCCGGTCGCGCTCTCGAACAACCTCGAGGCGTACTGGGCGGACATGCGGCTCGAGGGCGGCGACCGCTACTACTACCAGCCCCGGCTGGACGTCCTGGCGCACGATCTCCACTGGGCCCTCTCGAACGACACGGATCTCGTCTACGTCACCGGCTTCGGCCTGGTGGCGGGAGTCCGCAACACCGTGACCCACGCGTTCGGCGCCGCGCGCGGCGGTGCCGAGGGCGAGAACACGCCGACCGAACGCCTCGGGCCGCTCCTCGCCTACGTGTTCTTCGACGAGCCGCGCAGCGCCTTCAACAAGCCGACGCTGCTCCTCGTGACCGGCTTCTGGCTCGCGCACAGGTTCCGAACCGGGGAGGACGTGCAAAGGGGCGTGCCGTTCGTCGTGCTCGCGTTCAAGTGCGAGGGCGAGCTCTGGGGGAGCGACGACTAGGCCGCACCGCGGCGGTTCACAAGGAAGAAGACGATCATCAGGACGGCGGCCGCGGCTGCCGTCGATGCGCCGAAGTAGAACGGGACGCTGGAGTCGACCCGGTCGTACAGCACGCCGGCGATGACGCTGGCGGGCAGCAGCGTCAGCCCCAGCAGCGCGTTGTAGATGCCGAGGCCGGTGCCCTGCTTGTTCCGGTCCAGGAGGTCGGACACGAACGCCTTCTGGATGCCGTCGGTGGCCGCAGAGTACACGCCGTAGGCCGCGAAGAGCCCGACGATCACGCGGGTGTCGTTGGTGTGCCCGAAGCCGAAGTACACCGCGGCGTACACGAGGTAGCCGAACGCCAGCATCCGCTCCCGCCCGATCCGGTCGGACCGCTTCCCGAGCGGGATCGACAGGGCGACCGACACGGCGTTGAACACGAGGTAGACCAGCGGGATGTAGGCGACCTGCACGCCGACCTCGTTCGCCTTGACGATCAGCAGCGCGTCCGTCGAGTTGCCCAGCGTGAAGAGGAACACGATGCCCAGGAGCAGGTAGTAGCGCTTCGGGAAGTCCCGGAACCGGAACTTCCGGTACAGGCTCTCCTTCGGCTTGGACGCCTCCTTGATCAGCGACAGGATCGTGACGACCCCGAGCGCCGCCGGGATCGCCGCCAGCACGAACACCGTCCGGTAGTCTTCGGGGAAGAGCTTCAGCAGCCCGAACGCCAGCAGGGGCCCGACGATGGCGCCGCTGTTGTCCATTGCCTTGTGCAGCCCGAAGCTCCGGCCCGTGTCCCCCTTCGCCGCAGTTCCGGCCACCAGGCTGTCGCGCGGCGCGGTCCGCACCCCCTTGCCGAAACGCTCGACGAAGCGCAGGCCCAACAACTGCAACGGCGACACGACCGCGGCGTAGCAGGGCGTCACGATCGCCGTGATCGCGTACCCGACCGCCATGAACGGCTTGTTGCGCCCGATCCTGTCGCTCCAGAACCCGGACGCCGTCTTGACCAGGGCCGCGGTGCTCTCCGCGATCCCCTCGATGACCGACAGCGTCGTCTTCGACGCGCCGAGCGACATCAGGAACAGCGGCATGATCGAGTAGACCATCTTCGTGGACGTGTCGGTCAGGAAGCTGACCAGCCCGGCGTAGAAGATGTTCCGGTTGAAGCCGAAGACCCGGCCACCGTCATCCCCGGCTGGCACCTTTGGCGCCAACGCTAGAAGAGCCTGGCGAGGAGGGAGCGGGCGCCCCCGGTGCGGCCCGACGCGCCGAAGGCGGCGCGGCACCCGCAGCTCCCGTCGTCGCCGTACTCGCTGCATTCGTCGTCGCTGTCACCGTCCGCGTCGGAATCCGAATCGGAATCGGAGTCGGCGTCCGTGTCGCTGTCGCCGCCGCCGTCGGCGCCCGAGTCGGCGTCCGAGTCGGTGTCCGAGTCGGTGTCGGCGTCCGAGTCCGAGGCGCAGCCCTCGACCCCGAGCGGCGTGTCGTCGCCCACCTGGATCGCCTCGACGACGAACCCGTCCGACCAGCCGCACGACGAATAGCCGAACAGCCCCTCGCAGACGATCGTGCTCGCGTCGATGATCGGCATCTCGGCGAGATCCTCGACCCACGAGGCGGGGCCGGCGTCCGCGACCTGGACGACCACGCAGTCGCCCGTCTCGGGGTTCGTGATCCGGAGCTTGGCGTCGCAGTACCACCTGACCCAGCTCGTGGAGTAGTACCAGTCCCCGGTCGCGGTGCCGCCGCACGCCATGCTCTCTCCGCCCGTGAACGACGTCAGCACGTACAGGTCGTCCGCGGGGATGTTGCAGCACAGGTAGTCGTAGTCCGCGCACGGCACGCACTGGGCCGACGCGCGCGGCGCCTGCACCGCGACGGCGGCCGCGAGCGCCGCGGCGGCGAGCGCCAGGATCGCCTTCCCGTTCCCCTTCTGGTCGGGCATCTCCCTCCCCCGTTCTCGCCGCGCCACGCGATCCGCGGCTACTCGGCTCCCTCCGGGACGACGTAGACGGCGTCGTCGGAGCGGGTCCAGTTGTTGTCCTCGTCGCACTCCACCACGGAGTCCAGCGGGTCGACGCTGACGATGACGTAGTAGTAGCCCTCGGGCGGGCCGTCGCCGACCGGCGCGATCGGATCGACGGACACGCAGTCCCAGGACGCGACGCCCACCATCGGCGCGGACTCGAAGACGCCCCAGGCGGTGTCGGACCAGTCCGGCGTCTGCGACAGGAGGATCTGGTACCTGTACCCCGCGTCCGAGGTCGCGCCGCCGATGTTGCACAGCGTGATCTCCTCGAAGTCGAGCACGGTGCCCGCCGCCTCGTAGGTCGAGAACGAGAAGCCGTCCACGATCAGGTCGGGCTCCCAGTCGCACGACCCCTCCTCGTAGTAGTCGTGCCCGCCGTACGGGGGGAAGCAGCCCGCGAAGAGCGCCGCGAGCAGGAAAAGCCGGGAAGCGCGCAGGATCGATGCCTTCATGGTTCCCATCCTCCTGTGGGTTTCGACTCCATGGGACGACTCTACCTCACCGGCCTTCCCGCCCGCAACGAGGAGGTTCCCCCGGCCGAATGACTCTGGGCGCTTTTCGCGGCACTTTCCGCTCGCGCCTACTGTCCGGAGCGCACGCAGCGGGCGCCGGCGCCGATGTTGACGCCCCAGTGCACGCCCCGGGCGTCGAAGTGGTTCACGTCTCCGCGGTAGAAGCTGGCGAACCACGCGCGGTCGTCGTCGAACGGCGACGAGCTCCAGTAGGCGGGGTAGGCGTCCTGCGCGAACATGGCGTTGCAATCGGCGCTGGCGCTGCACTTCGCGCACAGGCCGGGCTTCCCGCGCGCCACCTTGTCGTCGCAGCCGCCGAGCAGATCGACGTACTCCTGGCGGGAGGGGAGCCGATATCCGGGCGGGCAGGCGCCTCTGGCCTCGGTCCAGGACATCCCCTTCACGTCGCCGCCGCACATGACCCCGAGCCACGTGCGCCCCAAAGGGCAGCGCAGCCAATAGAGGTTCGTGCCGGGCTGTCGCACCTCCGCGCTGCCGGGCTCGACCGGCGCGCTCGCCTGCGGCGCCGGCGGCGGCGGCGGCTTCACCGGCGACAGGAACAGCTGCACGACGGCCTGGCACTGCGCATCGCTCGCGTCCGCGGCGGACACGCACCTGTCGTAGGCGCCCGCCTGCCGCAGCGCGCCGGCCGAGTCGCCGCTCGACGCCCCGGCGCCCGCGCCGAAAACCTCGACGCCCGCCGCCGCCTTGCGCTTCGCCTCGGAGACGAGCCGGTAGGCGCCGATCGCCGTCGCGGACACGAAGTGCGTCGCGCGCGCGCACTCCCCGTTCAACTGTGCGCCGTCGACCTCGTTGACCGCGGTCTGCTGCATCCCGAGGATCGCGTAGTCGAGCGACCACCTGTCGCCCTGCCGGAACTCGCCGACGAGGCTGATCGCGCCCACCGGCAGCTTGGCGAACACCTCGTCCTCGCTGGTGATGTACTCCGTGTTCGTGCTCAGCGTCGTCGGCTCGAGGTCGTACGCGCCCGGCTGCTCGCAGCCGTACAGCACCTCGAGATCGCAGCCGGAGTAGCGGACGAGCAGCACGCCCTTGCGCGCGGCGGCCTGCATCCGCGCCTTCTGCGTCGCGTCCCACTCGACGAGCCACGGGTCGGTCTTGCCCGAGACGTTCTCGCACTTGAACTTGCCGCCGCTCCCGCCCGACGGGGTCGCCATTCCGCTCGGGCCCTCGGGCAGCGCGGGCGCGCCGCACGCGGAGAGGACGAGCGCGACGAGGACCGGAAGCACACGACGGGCGTTGGGCATCGCTTCTTCTCCGAGCTGCGGGCGCGGTGGATGGGCGGATCAGTGATAGCCGTTCACGGACGAGGTGGGAAGCGGAGAGACGGGATCATGTCCACGGACGCGCCCCCGCCGATCAGGGAAGCCGCGCGGAGAAGCCGCGCGGATGGCGTTCCGGCTCGAGACTGGCTATAGTCGATCCATGGGGATGGAGGAGCGCACCGAGGCCCGCCGCAGGCGCATGATCGCGCACCGCGCCGTCGACTACGACGACGCCGAGCGGTGGGATCTCGAGTTCTGGTTGAGCATGACGCCGCAGGAGCGCCTGTCGGCGCTCGTCGCGATCCGCAGGGACGTGGAGAAGGTGCGGGCAGGACGCCGTGGAAACGATCCGTGACTTCGAGGACATGCTGGAGCTCCTCGCGCGGCACCGGGTGAGGTACCTCGTCGTCGGCGGGCTCGCTTTCATCTATCACGCGAAACCCAGGTACACGAAGGACATGGACCTGTGGATCGAGTTCGCGCCCGAGAACGTCGAGCGGGCCAACGCGGCGCTCGCGGAGTTCGGCTCGTCGGCCCTGTTGAGCCCGGATCACGACGAGGAGGTGCTGCAGCTCGGGATCGCCCCCGACAGGATCGACTTCTTCCTCCGCATGGGCGGGATGCGGTTCGAGGACGCGTGGGCGAAGCGCATACGGGGCAAGTACGGCGACACCGTCGCCAATTGGATCGATCTCGACTCCCTGCTCGCCATCAAGAGCGCCATCGACACGCCGCGGCACCAGGAGGACGCGCGGGTGCTGCGCGAGGTGAAGAAGCGCCGCTAGGCACCGCTCGTACTGCCGTCCCGAAGCCCGTTCCGGAATTGCGTGGCGTCGGAAGTCGCCCGCGTTGGCGAGGAGCCCCCTGCCGAATGACTCCGGGCACTTTTTCGGCGGCGATCACTTCGCAAGGTTTGCCGATCGATCGGCTTCCCGATGCCGATCACACCACAGACGACTTCCGATCGATCGGTTCCTCGATTCCGATCACACCACAAGCGACTTCGGATCGATCGGTTCCCCGAAGCCGATCACACCACAGACGACTTCGGATCGATCGGTTCCCCGAAGCCGATCACACCACAAGCGACTTCGGATCGAACCGTCCCGCGATGCCGATCACACCACAAGCGACTTCGGATCGAACC